>NZ_LLZH01000290.1:0-74870 GCF_001509495.1 Actinoplanes awajinensis subsp. mycoplanecinus
CCAGTTCGTGGGCGCCGGGTGGCACACCGCCGCCGACGCGATGCTCGCCAACACCTCCGCCGCGATGGCCCGAGAGCACCAGAACGCCGCTAGGCAGCATCTGACCAGGCTGGCCGCGTGAACGGCCGTCGACTGTCAAGGCCACCTTGACACCGGACCGGAGGGGAGAGGCAAGCCCGTGGCTGGGGGAGCATCGGAGCGCCTGACGTTCTACCGCGCCGCTGAGGTGGGGGAGCGGCTGGGCTGTTCCAAGTGGTGGGTGGAAGAGCAAGCGCGTCAGCGCCGGATCCCGTTCTGCTGGATCGGCGGCAGCTACCGCTTCACCGAGGAGCACATCGCGGAGATCGCCCGGCGGTTCGAGGTGCAGCCGGCCAATCCGGCGGGGGCGGGACCTGCCGGTAGTCGTCCGACTTCGCACCAGGGCGCTGCCCGGCTCGCGGAGGTGTCGCAGCCGCTACGCGCTCGTTCACCCCGGCGTGTCCGTGGAGCAGCGACCCGATCGACGGCAGCGTGAAGGAGGTGCGTGATGGGGTTCGCAGAGAACCGGGGTAGCTACTGGCGGGGCCGGTACAAGACTGCACCCGGTAGGTACGCGACGGTGAAGGATGCGTCGGGCCGGGTGGTCAAGTTCCGGAACCGGCGAGCGGCCGAGCAGGCGGCCGACGAGAAGGAGGCGGAGGTCCGTGCTGGCCTCCTGACCGTTGTGGCGAGCGGCCAGATGTTGTTCTCGGTCTGGGCCAACACCTGGTACGCGGAGCAAGATCTCGCCGCTTCGACGATGCAGAACTACCGGCGGCACATCGAGAACCACCTACTCCCGGCATTCGGGCACCTCTCGCTGGAGGACATCGACCGGGCCGCGGTGGCGGAGTGGGAGAAGGCTGAACGAGCCGCCGGTTACGCGGAGCTGAGCATCAAGACCTGGCGAGCGACGCTGCACCTGATTCTCGGCGACGCGGTCGAGCGTGGGCTCCAGGAGGTGAACCCGGCTGCCCGGCGGCGGGGACGGGGCCGTCGGGACGGGCGGCAGGGCCTGCGCGGCAAGGAAAAGACGGTGACCACGGCGCTCGGCATCCTGTTGATTGCGGAACGTGCGGCGCTGCTGTCCGGCCGGGACGACGAGTTCGTCGCGGTGGTCACGAAGGGCTACACCGGAATGCGCTTCGGTGAGCTCGTGGGTCTGGAGGCCGTGCATGTGCGGCAAGCAGCGGTCCGGGTGGAGTGGCAGCTCTACGAGCTGGACTCGGGGGTGCTGGAGCGATGCCCGCCGAAGGACGGCTCCCGACGGACCATCGACTCGCCCAGCTTCCTGGCCGAGCTGCTCACCGACCACGTCTCGCGCGTCCGGCCACAGCCCTGCCCGTGTCACGGATTGACGTACGCGTTCCGGGGGCACGGGCTCGCCAACGGAGCGGCGCGGGCACCCGGGCCGAAACTGGTCGATGTCGCGCGGCTGGCTGGTGTGTCGACCGGGACGGTGTCGAACGTGCTGAACCGGCCCGACACCGTGCCCGAGGTCACCCGGGCGAAGGTTGATCTGGCCGTCGCTGATCTCGGCTACGTGCGGGGCGCCGTCACGGGTGACTTGGCTCCGCACTGGCGGCGCAGCGGGTTTGGCACGTGGCTCTTCGAGCCGGCCGCGACCGGCCGCTACCCGGCCCGGGCTCCTCACCCGGGGCACCCGGTGCCGATTCTCGGCGAGCCGTGGCCGGGGGTTCCGGTGCGTGGTCGGGGTGCGGCTGCCCGGGCGGATGCCTGCTGGGTGCCGGTCGCGTTGGGCCTGACACCGCATGGGCTGCGGCACACCCACAAGACCCTGATGGAGGAGCTGGGGACCCCGTCGAAGCTGATGGATGACCGGATGGGACATGACGACGGGTCGGTGCAGGCGCGCTACTCGCACATCACTGACGGGATGCGGCGTCGACTGCTGGAGGGTCTGACGGAGATGTGGCAGGACGCCCTGGAGACGCGGCGGCGGTTCGCTGCTGGTTCGCCGGTGGTCGTCCTGGACCGGCTGCTCCGGAAGGAGGTCGGGGAGTGATCGCGCAAGATCTTCTCCCAGATTTCTCCCAAACGGGCCTGGGTAAAGCGAAAGGCCCGGCTTCCCTGAGCGGGTTACCGGGCCTTACCTGCAACTACTTGGTCGGGGTGACCGGATTTGAACCGACGACCTCTTCGTCCCGAACGAAGCGCGCTACCAAGCTGCGCCACACCCCGGTGCTGCAGAAAGAATACTACCGGACTCTGGCGCACCCCCGAAATCCGGGCTCCCCCTGCAGCGTTTTAGCAGGTCAGCGCGGGATCAACGTGAGCAGCGAGGCCTCCGGGCGGCACGCGAAGCGGATCGGCGCGGTGGGGTGGGTGCCCAATCCGGCCGACACGTGCAGCAGCGAGTCCGAGCCGGGCCAGCGGTGCAGGCCCTTGGCCATCCGGGTGGGCAGGTCGCAGTTCGTGGTCAGCGCGCCGTACCCGGGCACGCACACCTGGCCGCCGTGCGTGTGCCCGGCCAGCAGCAGCTCGAAGCCGTCCGAGGCCATCGCGTCCAGCACCCGGGAGACCGGCGAGTGGGTGACGCCGAGGTGCAGGTCGGCGCCGGTGTTGATCGGGCCGGCCACCGAGGCGTAGTCGTCCCGCTCGATGTGCGGATCGTCGACGCCGACCAGCTCGATCGAGCGGCCGCCGGCCTTGAGCACGGTGCGGGCGTTGTTCAGGTCGGCCCAGCCGGCGTCGGTCAGGGCGGCCCGCAGGTCGTCGGCGGGCAGGTCGACACCCTGCATGTACTCCCGGTCGGGCAGCAGGTACTGCAGCGGGTTCTTCCAGACCGGGCCGCGGTAGTCGTTGGAGCCGAACACGAACGCGCCGGGCACGTCCAGGAACGGCTCCAGGGCGCGCAGCACGCCGGGAATCGCGTACGGCGAGGCCATGTTGTCGCCGGTGACGATCACCAGGTCCGGGTCGGTGCCGATCAGGCCGGCCACCCACTCCTGCTTGCGCCGCTGATCCGGCGTCATGTGCAGGTCGGACAGGTGCAGGATGCGCAGCGGTTCCGCGTCCGGTTCCAGCACCGGTACGTCGAAGCGCCGGAGCGTGAACATGTTCCGCTCGATGAGTGAGGCATAGGCGAACGTCGCGCCGCCGACAGCGGCGAGCGTGGCGGCGGCGGAAATAAGGGAGCGCTTACGCATGACGGCAAGGGTAGTTTCTCCGTCCATGGGAACGCTGAAGGACCGCCTGAACGATGACCTGCACGCCGCGATGAAGTCCCGGGACGAACTGATCACCTCGACGCTGCGGATGGCCCTGTCCGCGGTGCGGACCGCCGAGGTGGCCGGCACCGAGGCCCGGGATCTCTCCGACGACCAGGTGCTCGCGGTGCTGTCCAAGGAGGCGAAGAAGCGCCGCGAGGCGGCCACCGCGTTCGCCGAGGCGGGCCGGACCGAGCAGGCGGCCAAGGAGGTGGCCGAGGGCGAGGTCCTCGACCGCTACCTGCCGAAGCAGCTCACCGACGCGGAGATCGCCGAGATCGTCGGCGCGGCGCTGACCGCCGGCGGGTTCGCCAGCAAGGCGCAGATGGGCCCGGCCATGAAGGCGGCCCAGGCCGCTGTCGCGGGCCGGGCCGAAGGCGGCAGAGTCGCCGCAGAGGTGCGGCGCCGTCTCGCCTGAGGTCATATTGCTCGGGTACGGAAAACGGGCGGGAGATCGGCTCTCCCGCCCGTTTCCGTGTCCCTGAGGGTTGACCCTGGGAGTCAGCGCCCGCCTGGGGGAGTGTTCCCCGGCTTCGGATCCTTCTTCGGGTCGTCCTTCTTCTTGCCGTTGCTGACCTCGATCGTCACGGCGCCACCCTTGATGGTGCGCTCCTCGGCGGTCCCCGCGGCGGTACCGGCCGGGCACTCCGAGTCGACGGTGCTGCCGACCTCGGGTTCGAAACCGGCGCCGGAGATCCGGTCCTTGGCCGAACTGATCGAGTCGCAGGTCACGTCCGGGATGCTGCGCAGGTCACCGATCGAGATCTTGTCGTTCGACGGCGTCTTGAACTGGACGCTCGGCTTGTTCTTCATGTAGTCGCGGAGCGTCTCCTGCACGACCCCGTTGACCTTCGGGTGCGACATCTCGTCGTGGTGTTCCTGCCAGTCCGGGTTGACCATGTAACCCGCGACGACCAGCTTCGTGGTGCCGACGATCAGCGACGCGGTCTTGCTGGAGTCGGTGGTACCGGTCTTGCCGAACACCGGGTGGTCGACGATGTAGCGGGTGTTCTTGGCCGTGCCGGTGCCGCCGCAGCTGCCGAGCTGCGACGAGTCGCCGACCGGGCAACGGGCCGCGTCGATGGCCGCGCGGGCCACGTCCTTGGTGGTGGCCTGGATGCAGTGCGGCTTGCCGACGTCGATCTTCTCGCCGCTGGCGGTGGTGATCTGCTCGACCGGGGTCGGCTCGCAGTACTTGCCGTCACCGGCCAGCGTCGCGTACGCGTTCGCCATGTCCAGCGGCGTGGACGCGGTCACGCCCAGGGTGAAGGCGCCCCAGCCGGCCGCCCGGTCCTCGTCGTTGGCCCAGTCGTTCTCGGACTTCTCGCGGAACTGGACACCGAACCGCTTGGCGACCGCGACCACGTTCTCGGCGCCGACGCGCTCCTCCAGCGGCACGAAGAACGTGTTCACCGATGCGCCGAAGCCGGTCCACATGTTGAAGACGCCGGCCTCTTTCTTGCTGGCGTTGCTCGGGCACCAGTCGTCGGAGCCGGGGCAGGACGACGGCGTGCCGTACCCCGCCTTGTACTTCGAGTGGTACGTGCCCTTGGCGTTGATCGGGAAGCTGAGCGGGATGCCCTTCTCCAGCGCGGCCACCATGGTGAACATCTTGAACACCGAACCGGCCTGGTACCCCTTGATGTCCCCACCGCCGCTGATCAGCGGGTTGGTGGTCTTCGGGTACGACCCGCGGATCTTCTTCTTCGCCTTCTTCGGGTCCGAGGAGATCTTGTTGGTCGGGTGGTCCGGGTCGTCCAGGGCGTACTTCCGGTTCGCGGAGAGCATCCGGACCTTGCCGGTGCCCGGCTCGACGCCGGCGATCAGGATCGCGTTCTTGCTGGTGTCCGGCTCGGTGTCGACGATGTCGGCGCGCGCCGCGGCCTGGCCCTTGAGGTCGAGCGAGGTGACCACCTTGTAGCCGCCGCTCTTCAGCCGCCGCTCACGGTCGTACGAGGTGGCGCCGAACGCCTCCTGGCTCATCCACCAGCGGTAGAAGTAGTCGCAGAAGAAGCCCCAGTTGTTCTTGGCAACCGAGACACAGCCGTTGCCGATCGGCTTCACCTTGGTCGGGATCGCGATCTTGATGGCCTTGGTCGCCTCGACCTGCGTGATCGCGTTCATCGCGACCATGCTCGGGATGATGTAGTTGTTGCGCCGCGCCAGGATCTGCTCGTGACCCGACTTGACCGTCGGGTTGAAGCTCGACGGCGCCTTCACCATGCCGGCCAGCATGGCCGCCTCGGCGATGTTGAGGTCCTTCGGCTTCTTGTTGAAGTAGACCTGGCTGGCGGCGTAGACGCCGTAGGCCTGGTTGCCGAAGGGCGCGATGTTCAGGTAGCGCTCCAGGATCTGCTCCTTGGAGAGCTGCTTCTCGACCTGCAGCGCGTACTTCATCTCGGTGATCTTGCGCTTCGGGGTGTCCTTGGTCGCGTCGATCACCTCCTGCGGGTTGGTCGCCGAATAGGCCAGCGACATCCGCACGTACTGCATCGTGAGGGTCGAGGCGCCCTGCTGGGCGCCACTCTGACTGTTGCTGACGAACGCGCGGGCGACACCCTTGAGGTCGACGCCGTTGTGTTCGTAGAACTTGCGGTCCTCGGCCGCGACGATCGCAGTCTGCATGTACTTCGAGATGTCCTTCAGCGGAACGTCGCTGCGGAACTCGTCGTAGAACTGCGAGATCTGGGTCCGGCCGTCGGCGGCGTAGATCCGGGTGATCTGCGGAGAGCTGAAGTCCTTGAGCTCACTGGGCAGATTCGCGAATCCCTCACCGCCGGCCTTCGCGGCAAGGCCGGACATCGCGGCAGCCGGGAAGGCGGCCGCGGCCACCACCACTCCGGCCAGCAGGCCACACACGAGCAGCGATGTCGCGTTCGTGAAGATGTTGTGATCGCGTCTGCGCATCCAGGAGGTCACCCGAGGCAGGATACGCGAACGGTGCACGTGACCGCCCGCCGAGACGGCCGCCCCGGCCCGGTATGAGTGTGACGTGTCACCCGAGTTGGCGGGGTGGTTTACCCGATTCGCACCGAAGATACCCTCGTTCGGCCCCATTTCCGTGGCCGCTTTGCCCGGAACTACCGAGCTATACGTATTTGAGGGACAACGTTGCGTAATCACCCAACTACAGAGCATGATGGTCCGGCGAGACATCTCGCACGTCGTCTGCGCGGCAACGGGGGACACGGGCTCCGCGTAGACGCCCGGGGGTGAAATGCAAGGGGGGACGTTTACCAATGGGGATGATCAGCGACTGGCCCAGCATGGCGGCATGTCAGAGTGGCGACCCTGACGCGCTGTTCGTGCAGGGCGCCGAGCAGAACGTGGCGAAAAGGATCTGCCGCAGCTGCCCGGTGCGCTACGAATGCCTCGCCGACGCCCTGGACAACCGGATCGAGTTCGGCGTCTGGGGAGGCATGACGGAACGGGAACGGCGCGCACTGCTGCGCCGCCACCCGCACGTGGCCAGCTGGCGGAAGATGTTCGAGGCCGCTCTGAAGGAGAAGGGCGCCGACAAGGTGCTCGTCTCCACTCACTGATCACGCGAGCACCGCGCGCGGTTCACGCGAGCAGCGCTCCGATCGTCCGCAGCCCGTCGACGTCGTGTACGTCGGCGGGCTGCGCCGCGACCACCGTCGTCGGCACCTGGGGGAACGCCTCGGTGAAGGCGGCCGCCACCTTCACCTCCCGCTCGGACTGGCGCAGCAGCCCGGCGTGGATCCGCAGCACGTCCACCGCGACCGGCAGCTCACCGGCGGCGGCCAGCCGGTCCGCGGCGGCCTCGCTCTCCGGCGCGGTGACACCGGCCGGCTCGGTCTGGTGCATCCGGTTCAGCACCAGCCCGCCGAGCGGCATCCGTTCCGCGACCAGGCGCTCCGCGAAGTAGGCCGCCTCCCGGATGGCATCCCGTTCCGGGGCCGCGACCAGCAGGAACGCCGTCTGCGGGTCCTGCAGGATCCGGTACGTCTGGTCGGCGCGCTGCCGGAAACCGCCGAACATCGAGTCGAGTGCCGAGACGAAGCCGGACAGGTCGGTCAGCAGCTGGGCGCCGAGGATCTTCTGCACCGCCCGGGAGAACAGCCCGA
This sequence comes from Actinoplanes awajinensis subsp. mycoplanecinus, assembly GCF_001509495.1. NCBI lineage: Bacteria > Bacillati > Actinomycetota > Actinomycetes > Micromonosporales > Micromonosporaceae > Actinoplanes > Actinoplanes awajinensis. The sequence goes on from NZ_LLZH01000290.1 coordinate 7,337, forward strand.
ACGACGCGGTGACCAGGCTGAACACGCTCCGCCCGCCGCTGCGTGCCGGCGCCACCAGCATCCGCAGCATCCGGCCGTCGAGGAACCGGGAGAGCCGGGCCGGCGCGTCCAGGAAGTCCAGCGCGGAGCGGGACGGCGGGGTGTCCACCACGATCAGGTCCCAGGCGTCGCCGGCCCGCAGCTGACCCAGCTTCTCCATCGCCATGTACTCCTGCGTACCGGCGAAGGTCGAGCTCATGGCCTGGTAGAACGGGTTCGCGAAGATCTCCGCGGCGCGCTTCGGGGTGGTGTGCTGCTCGACCACCTCGTCGAAGGTGCGCTTCATGTCCAGCATCATGGCGTGCAGCTCGCCGCCGGACTCGCCGGCCTCGATGTCCTTGACCTGGCGGGGCGTGTTGTCGAGCTCGGTCAGGCCCATCGACTGGGCCAACCGGCGGGCCGGGTCGATGGTGAGCACCACCGTGCGGCGGCCGTGCACCTCGGCGGCGCGCAGGCCGAGGGCGGCGGCGGTGGTGGTCTTGCCGACTCCACCGGAGCCGCAGCACACCACGATCCGGATGGCCGGGTCGGCGAGCAGCCCGTCGACGTCGAGCCGTGGAGCGGTCACATCAACCACTTCTCCAGGGTAATGCGTCGTGATCGGACGCGAGGTGATCAAACACTCATCAGTAGTGCGGCGAGGACATCGAGCCCGGCCCGGTTCACACCGTCCGGCAGTTGTGGCAGCTCCAGCATCGGGCGCCGCCGCTCACTCAGCTCGATCCGGAGCGACTCCTCCATCTCCCGCCGGGTCAGGTGCGCCTGCGCCTCGGCGGCCAGCTGGTTGACCGTGGCCGGTGCGGCCGGCAGCCCGGCCGCGACCAGGCCCCGCTTGATCTCCGCCTTGGTCACCTTGCCGGCGGGCAGCAGCGGCGGGCGGGCATTGTTCAGGATGATCCGCCCGACCGGGATGCCCAGGCCGGTCAGCTCCTCGACCGCGTCCAGGGTTTCCTGCACCGGCATCTCCTCCAGCAGCGTGACCACGTGCACCGCGGTGATCGGCGAGCGGAGCAGGGCGGACACCCCGTCGCTCTGTGTCTTGATCGGGCCCATCTTGGCCAGCCGGGCGGTCTCCGCGGTGACGTTCAGGAACCGGCCGATCCGGCCGGTCGGCGGAGCGTCGAGCACCACCGCGTCGTAGACCCGGCGGCCGTCCGCGGATCGGGTGGTGGCCTCCTTGACCTTGCCGGTGAGCAGCACGTCGCGCAGGCCCGGCGCGATGGTGGTGGCGAAGTCGATCGCGCCGACCTTGCGCAGCGCCCGGCCGGCCGCGCCGAGCTTGTAGAACATGTCGAGGTATTCGAGGAGGGCCTCCTCGGGGTCCACCGGCAGGGCGCGGACCTCGCCGCCGCCGCTGGTGGTGGCGATCCGGCGTTCCGTGTACGGCAGCGGGTCGACGCCGAACAGCTGGGCGATGCCCTGCCGGCCCTCCACCTCGACCAGCAGCGTGCGCCGGCCACCGGCGGCCAGGCCCAGCGCCAGGGCGGCCGCGACGCTGGTCTTCCCGGTGCCGCCCTTGCCGGTCACGATGTGCAACCGTTCCGGCCAGTTGCCGCGATGCTCGCCCATGTTCTCCACGTTACGGCGTTCAAAAAAGGGGTTCAGCCGGACACTTCGCAGACCAGCCAGCCACTCTTGCGCACCACGGTGAACTGCAGGTCCTGCGCGGCGGTCTTCTCGTCCTCGGTGGACATCACCACCCGCACCCCGACCTCGGCCTCGCCGTCGGTGTCGCTGGTCACCGCGGGCTCGTCCCAGCGGAACACCGCGCCCTCGTACCCGTCGGCGTACCCGCGGATCTGCTGGACCCGGTCGGCGAGCTTGGTCTCGTCCCGGGACTTGCGGCAGACCAGGTCCTCGGCGGCGCCGGCGTCCTGCTGGGTGTAGACCGCGGTGAGGAACCGGTTGACCGCGGTGGTCGGGTCCGGCGAGCCGGGGTTGTCGGAGTCGCGCAGCAGGAAGTACGCCGAGGCCGCGCCGCCGCCGCAGAGCGCGACGGTGGCCACCAGCGCCAGCGAGACGAAGACCGACGAGCGGCGCGCGGACCGCCGGCCGGTGCGGATCGGCGCCGGCACTCCGGACTCCGGACCGCCGTGGCCGCTCACCCAGATCGGCTCGGACTCCGGCGCCTGCACCTCGGCCGGTGGGGAGTGTTCCCAGGCCAGGTGCTCCGGTGGTGGGTGCTGCCACTCGCCGGGCTTCTCGTGCTGTGCGTGCCACGGGCCGTCCGGCGGGGGCTGCTGCCAGCTCTCGGCCGGCTCGTCGAACTGGTAGCCGTGCAGCTCGGTGAAGTGCTCCCCGGCGTACACCTGGGGGGTTTCCATGGTCAGGTCCTGCGGGATCACCGGGTGTTCCGCGGTCGCCGTCATCGGCGCCTGCTCCGGCACCGCGTGCCGTCCGCCGGGCAGGCCCAGGTGCGGCGGCTCCGGGATCGGGACCGGCTCGCTCGGCGGGACCGGCGACGGCGGCTCGGGTTCGGGCGACGGTGAGGGCTCCGGGTGGCCGGGCTGCCCCGGCGATAGCTGGGTCACATCACCCTCCGCGATGGCTTGTGCGCTTTCCGTGTGATTCCCGCTCAGCCTAGCCAACCAGCCGGAACGCCGGGTCCTAAGCTGTCCCGGTACCCGACTAAGGAGTGTCCGAGCCATGCAGAAGTGGGAGTACGTGACCGTGCCCCTGCTGGTCCACGCGACCAAGCAGATCCTCGACAACTGGGGCGAGGACGGCTGGGAGCTGGTCCAGGTGGTGCCGGGACCGAACCCGGACAATCTGATCGCCTACATGAAGCGCGAAAAAGCATGACGACGCCGATCTCCGGTGAGGGCGGTGTCGACGCGTACGCGAAACTGGCCGAGCTGGGCCTGACCCTGCCGACCGTGGTCCCGCCGCTGGCGTCCTACGTGCCGGCCGTGCAGTCCGGCAACTACGTGTACGTCTCCGGTCAGCTGCCGTTCGTCGACGGCAAGCTGCCGCAGACCGGCAAGGTGGGCGCCGAGGTGACCGCCGAGCAGGCCGCCGACCTGGCCCGGATCTGCGCCATCAACGCGCTGGCCGCGATCGACTCGCTGGTCGGCCTCGGCCGGCTCGTGAAGATCGTCAAGGTGACCGGGTTCGTGGCGTCCGCGCCGGGCTTCACCGGTCAGCCGGCCGTGGTCAACGGCGCCTCGAACCTGTTCGGCGACGTGCTCGGCGAGCAGGGTCGGCACGCCCGGAGCGCCGTCGGCGTCTCCGAGCTGCCGCTGGGCACGCCGGTGGAGGTAGAGGTCATCGCGGAAGTGGCGTGATCAGCCGGTTCGGTCGGGTTTGATCACCGAAGGTGACCGGAACGGACATCGTGTCTCCGCTCACATGGGAATCGCGACGTACGATTCTCGGCATGGGGGGTGCTGATCCCGCGTCGGCCGAGGTCGACCGGCTGCCGGGTTGGGTGTCGTTGTTACGCGCTCCCAACCCGGGCCCGATGACTCTCGACGGCACGAACACCTGGATCCTGCGGGCTCCGGGTGCGGAGTACGCGACGGTGATCGACCCCGGCCCGCTCGACGAGGCGCATCTGCGCCGGATCGCGGAGCTGGGTCCGTACCAGTTCATCCTGATCACTCACGGTCATCACGATCATGTCGAGGGCGCCGAGCGGCTCTCCGAGCTGCTCGGCGGCACCGCCGTGCTGGCCGTCGACCCGGCGCACTGCCGCAACGGTGAGCCGCTGGACCCACGGGAGAGCCTCGGCGGGAACGGGATCGAAATACAGGTCCTGGACACTCCAGGGCACACCGGTGACTCGGTGTGCTTCCTCGTCGAGTGTGGGAACGAGCGCGTGGTGTTCACCGGCGACACGATTCTCGGCCGCGGGACCACGGTGGTGGCCGCGCCGGACGGCAGCCTGAGCGACTATCTGACCAGCCTCGAACTGCTCCGGTCGTACGAAAAAGTCCTGATGCTGCCCGGACACGGGCCGGCCCGGACCGATACCGGCGCCCTGGCCCAGGAATATCTGGACCACCGCAGGGAGCGACTGGCGCAGGTCGCGGCGGCGATGGCGGCCGGGGCCGAGACACCGGAAGCGGTGGTCGACGTGGTCTATCCGGACATCGACCCGCGTGTGCGGTTCGCCGCTGAGTGGTCGGCGGCGGCCCAGATCGACCACCTCAGACGGGAATCAGCGGCGAGGGCCGACGGTTTGGACCGGCTGTGACCTGCCCCGTGTGCGGCACCGTCGCGGTTCCCGGTGCCCGTTTCTGCCATCACTGCGGCTCCGCGCTGCCCACTGCCGCCTCGTTGCCGGCCGCGGAGCGCCGGAACGTCACCGTGCTCTTCGGCGACCTCTCCGATTTCACCTCCTGGTCGGAGGACCTCGACCCGGAACGCGTCGGCGCGGTCACTGACCGGGTGCTCGCCGCGCTGGCCGGCGCGGTGAAGACGTTCGGCGGGCACGTCGACAAGCTGACCGGCGACGGGATCATGGGCGTCTTCGGCGCACCGGTGGCGCACGAGGACGACGCCGAGCGCGCGGTCCGGGCGGCCCTGAGCATGCAGCGGGCGGTCCGCCGGGTGCTCGACGACGAACGCGGCGGCGGCGCACCGCTCGGCCTGCGGGTCGGCCTGAACACCGGCGAGGTGGTCGCCGGTCTGCAGGCCGGCATCGAATACACGGTCATCGGCGACACGGTGAACACCGCCGCCCGGCTGGCCGACGCGGCCGCCGTCGGCGCGGTCTACGCCGGCGAACGGACCAGCGGCGGGACCCGGCACGTCGCCTCCTGGCGGCAGCTGCGGCCGCTGCGACTCAAGGGCAAACGCGAACCGGTGCCGACCTACGAGCTGCTCGGCCTGCACGACGCGCCGGGCACCCGGTCCGGCCTGGGCGACGAGGCGCCGTTCGTGGGACGCGAGGCCGAGCTGGGCCGGCTCTCCGGACGGCTGGCCGAGGCGATCGACTCGGGCACACCCCGGGTGCTGGTGATGACCGCCGAGGCCGGTATCGGCAAGTCCCGGTTCGCCGGCGAGGTGAAACGGCTCGCCGCGGGCTACGAGGTGGGCACCGGGCCGTACGCCGGGCACGGCGCCCGGGTGCTGCGGGTGCGCTGCCGAGCGTTCGGCGAACGACGCCGCTACGCGCCGCTGGCCGACCTGGTCCGCAAGGCGGCCGGCCTGCCCAAGGACGTGATCAGCTCGGTCGGCCGGACGGTCGTCGAGGAACGGCTCCGCAAGGTCGCCCAGCGGCTCGGCGTCACCCTCGACATCGACCGGCTGCTGGTGCTGCTCGGGTACGGCGACGCACCGGTCACCACGGGTGGCCCGGTCGCGCCCGCCGACTGGCCGCGCAGCGCCAAGCGGGTGGACGCCGAGGCCATCTCGATCGCGGTCGCCGACCTGCTGAACGCGATGACCGCGACCACCCCGCTGATGGTGATCGTGGATGACCTGCACGACGCCACCGCCACCACCGTCGACGCGCTGGGCAGCACCCTGTCCCGGCTGGAGGGCCCGGTGGTGGTGCTCCTGCTCGGCCGCCCGGAGCTGGTCCGGACCGCGGGCGCGCTGACCCGGCTCGCCGACGCCGAGGTGCACACCCTGCCGCCGCTGCGCGGTGCGGACGCGTCGCGGTTGCTCACGTCGTACCTCAGTGGCGGGAAACTGCCGCAGCCGGACAGCGATCGACTGCTCGCCACCGCGCAGGGCAACGCGTTCTACCTGGCCGAGATGGTCACCCTGCTGATGGAGCGGGGCGCGCTGACCCCGGCGGTGGGTGCGAACGCGGCCGGCAAGTGGCAGCTCGCGGCCGGCTCGCTGGGTCGTACCCTGCTCTCCCGGGACCTGGCCGCGGTGCTCGCGGCGCGGATCGACGCGCTGGCCGCCGAGCCGCGGTCGGTGCTGCGGGACGCCTCGGTCGCCGGGACGACGGTGTCGACAGGTGTGCTGGAGGCGCTGCAGGAGCGCCGGGCGCCGGGCGTCGACCTCGAACCGGCCGTCGAGGAGCTGCTGCAACGCCGCATGATCCACCGCAGCCGGGGCGGCTTCCAGTTCAGCACCCCGCTGATGCGCGAGGCGGCCTACTCCGGCATCGGCAAGGCCGACCTGGCCGAGCGGCACGCCTACCTGGCGACCTGGGCCGCGCCGGAGACGGTCGGCCGGCACGGCGACGGCGCCACCCGGCTGAACCTGAGCGACAACGAGCGGGACGCGTTCGTGGCCACCCACGCCGAGGCCGCGATCGACCTGGCCGACGCGGTCCGGCTGCGCCCGGACGCCCCGGCCCGCGAGGTCGGCGCGCTGGCGGTGGCCGCGCTCGGCCGGATGGCCCGGCGCGCGCTGGCCAACATCGAACCGGCCGCCGCCATCGAGTACGCGGAACGCGCCACCCCGCTGGCCGGCGGCGACCTGCCGCTGCCCGACCAGTTGGTGCTGGCCCGGGCGCTGCTGCGGCTGGGCCGGGCCGAGGAGGCGCTGGCACACGGCGAGAAGATCACTAAGAACGCCATCGACGACCCGGTCTGCCGGGCCGAGTCGATGATCGTGGTGGGCCGGGCGCACGAGGCGCTCGGCGACAGCGGCCGCGCGGTGGCCGCCTGGCAGGAAGCGCTCGAGGTGGCCACCGAGGCGCAGCTGCTGCCGGAGCGGGCCAACGCGATGCGCCGGCTCGGGATGGCCGACTTCCTGAACGGGCGGCTGAGCCAGGCGAGCAGCCGGTTCGCCGCGGCCTATCAGGTGACGCTCGCGGCCGGCGATCGGCACGGGCAGGCCTGGGCGCTGCAGAACCTCGCCTGGGTGACCACCACCCGGGGCGACTTCGCCGGCACCGACGCGGTGCTGGGCCGGGCCGCGCGGCTCTTCGCCGAGCTCGGTGACCCGGTCGGGCGGTCCTGGCTGCGGGGCACCACGGCGTTCGCCCGGCTGCTGGCCGGCCGGCTGCACGAGGCCCGGCGGCTGGCCCGGATCTTCCTGCCGTTCGGCGACCGGGTCGGTGAGGGCTGGGCGGTCGGCACGCTGCGGGTGGTCGAGGCGTACGCCGCGGCCGAGCTCGGTGACCTGGGCGCTGCCGACAGTCAGGCGCGCCGGGCCTACCGGGAGTTCCAGGAGGTCTCCGACGACTGGGGTTGCGGGCTGGCCATGGTGGTGCGCGGCGCGATCGCGCGCGGGGTCGGCGAGTTCGACCACGCGGCCGACCTGCTCGCCGACGCGCTCTGGTACGCCGACCGCACCGGTCACCCGCTGCTGCTCGGGATGGCCGGGACCCTGCACGGTTTTGTCGCGCTGCAACGCGGTGACCTGGCCACCGCGGAGGCCGACGCCCGCCGGGTGATGACCGCGGTCGAGCCGCACAACGCCCTGGCGCCGGCGCAGGTCGGGCCGCGGGTGCTGCTCGCCGAGGCACGGACCCGGGCGGGTGACGCGGCCACCGCGATCGGGTTGCTGGCGCCGATCGCGAGTGACACGTCGTCGCTGTCGCTGCTGTTCTCCCGGCGGCACGCGCTGGCGTCGTACGCGTCCGCCCTGCTCGCCGAGGGCCGGGTGGAGTCCGCGCTGACCTGGATCGAGCGGGCCAAGGTGGCGCCGGCCGAGGACGTACGCAGTGGAGTGATCTCCGCCATGGTCCGGGCCCGGGTGCTGGCCGCCGCGGACCGGTGCGTGGAGGCCCGCGCGGCGGCCGAAGAAGCGGTCCGACTGGCGCATTCGACCGAGCAGACGAGCGAACGGGCGGCCGCCGCGGAGCTCCGGGACACCCTCGCGGTGACCGAGGTGGAACCCGCCCCGGCGGAAACTGTCGCGTACGCGTCTGACCTGCCGGGATGATCTACCCCGGCTCTGGCGTATTTTCTAAGCCGTGACGGACACACCGCCAGGCGCCCTGCCCGTGCCATATGTCCCGGGCATGTCCGGCTTGTCGGTCATGGCCCGGGGTGGCTATGCCACCGTGTACCGGGCCATGCAGGACTCCGTCGGGCGCGAGGTCGCCATCAAGATGGAAAATCGCACCCTGGACAACGCCCGGGACCAAGCTCGATTCCTCCGCGAGGCCCGTGCCGCCGGCCGGATGTCCTCGCATCCCCACGTCGTCGATCTCTTCGACGTGGGCGTGACCGTCGACCAGCACCCGTACCTGATCATGGAGCTCTGCGACGGGTCGTACCTGGACCGGATGCGGATCCAGCCGCTGAGCCCGGCCGAGGCCCGCGACGTCGGGGTGAAGATCGCCGACGCGCTGGTGCACACACACGCCAACGGGGTGCTGCACCGCGACGTGAAACCGGCGAACATCCTGTACTCGCAGTTCAACCAGGCGGTGCTCGCCGACTTCGGGCTGGCCGTGCTGGGCGAGATGCGGGACTCGTCGGTGACCCTGGAGGTGCTGACACCGGCGTACGCACCACCGGAGATGTTCCGGCACGAGCCGCCGTCCGGCGCCGCCGACGTCTACTCGCTCTGCGCCACCCTCTACGCGGTGATGAGCGGGCGCCCGCCGCGCTGGCCCACCGACCGCAGCCCCAGCCTGGTCACCCTGATGGACCTGTTCACCCAGCCGCTCGACAACCTGCCCGGCGTGCCGCGTGCGCTGATCGAGGTGCTGCGCCACGGCATGGACAACGACCAGAAGTCCCGCCCGTCCGCCCAGGAGCTGCTGAACACCCTCAGCAACCTGCACCTCGACCCGAACGCGCCGCCGCCGTCACCGACCGTCTACCGCTCCAATTCGACCTTCGTGCCGCCGCGCCCGCGACCGATTGCGCCCAGCACGCCGACCCAGGACGACGAGACCCCGACGGTCCACACTCAAGGCCGCAGGTCCGGTTTCTTCAGCAAGTGGTTCAGCTGGTAAACCCCTATTTGGTACGAATAGGGAGCGCTCGTCCGCAGGCTACGAGCCACGTCCCGCCCGTGAGGCCGCCGCGACACCGTGGCCACTCCCGACCGCGGCGCGCCTCACGGTCCCGGCCAAGAGCCGACGCGAGACCGCAGCCGCTCCCGACCGCGGCGCGTCTAACGGTCCTGGCTGGTCCTCACGGCCCTTATCGCACCGCGATAAGGGCCGTGAGAGCCAGCCGAAGTCTTGAGCCGCGGCTGGGCGTCGAGTGCTGCGGTCTCGCGGTCGCCTCACGGGCGGGACTCGGCTTGTAGCCTGCGGGCGGCCGCTCCATCGTCGTACAAAATGGGGGTTATTCCGGGTCGAGAACGGCCAGGAGTTCGCCGGTGTCCACCTCGGCGCCGGGGTGAACCGGGAGTGAGGCGACCACGCCGGCCGACGGGGCGTGCACCGGGTGTTCCAGCTTCATCGCCTCGAGGGTGAGCAGCAGCTCACCGGCACGGACGCGCTGGCCCGGCACCACCAGCACGCGCCGCACCGCGCCCGGCAGCGGCGCGATCAGCGAGCTCTCGGCGGCCTCCGGCGCTGGCAGCGGGAAGCGCGAGATCTCACGGAGCGTCACCGAACCTTCGGGGCTGTCCACGTACGAGACGTCGCCGACCCGGTGCACCAGGACCGCGAGGCGGATGCCCTGGACGTTGAGCACCACCCGGTCCCGGCTGGCCGAGACCACCACGATCGGTGGATGCTCGTCCACCGGGGCCTGACCGAGACCGGCCAGGTCCAGCTCCTCCGGGTCGACCGGGCGGACCCACCAGCCGGCCAGCTCGCCGTGCCGGTTCATCCGGTAGCCGACCTCCACCGGACCGGTCGGGCCGTCGTAGACCGCGGTCTGCGAGCCGGACGGCACGTTGCGCCAGCCGGACGGCAGGGTGCTCAGCACCGGCGCGCTGGCCCGCCGGTCGGCGGCCCCGGCCAGCGCCGAGGCCAGGCAGGACAGCCGGACCGCGTCCACCGAGGAGAGCAGCGGGGCGAACACCTCGGGGTGCCGGTCCAGGAAACCGGTGTCGATGTCGCCGGCCCGGAACGAGTGGTGCCGCAGCGTACGGACCAGCAGGTCCCGGTTGGTGACCACGCCGTGCAGCTGTGCCCGGGCCAGCGCCGAGGCCAGCATCCGGGCGGCCTCCTGCCGGGACGGCGCCCAGGCGATCAGCTTGGCCAGCATCGGGTCGTAGTGCATCCCGGTCACCGAGCCGTCCGCGACACCGGAGTCCAGGCGCAGGCCGGGCTGCGGCAGCGGGCGGAACGAGCCGGCCACGTCGGGCACCGAGAACCGGTGCAGGGTGCCGGCGCTCGGCAGCCAGGCGTACGCCGGATCCTCCGCGCAGATCCGCACCTCGATGGCGTGCCCGCGGATCGGCGGCGGGCCGGGCATCGGCAGGCTGCCACCCTCGGCGATCAGCAGCTGCAGCCGGACCAGGTCGTAGCCGGAGGTGCACTCGGTGACCGCGTGATCGGTCTGCAGGGTCGGTGTGAGCTCCAGGAACCAGAAGTCGCCGTCCGCGTCGAGCAGGAACTCGACCGCGCCGGCGCCGACGAAGCCGAGCGCCCGGACCGCGACGATGGCCGCCCGGCACAGGTCCTCGCGCAGCGCGGCGTCCACCGCCGGTGACGGGGTCTCCTCGACGATCTTCTGGTACCGCCGCTGCACCGAGCACTCGCGCTCGCCGAACGGCACCACCGCGCCCATCGCGTCGGCCAGGATCGGCACCTCGATGTGCCGGACGTTGCCGACGTACGGCTCGCAGAACACGTCGCCGTCCACCTCGCGCCGGATCGAGGCGACCGCCTCGGCCAGCGTCGCGGCGTCCCGGACCACCCGCATGCCGGCGCCACCGATGCCGGCGTCCGGCTTGATCAGCACCGGGAATCCGGGCACCGTCGCCGGGTCGGTGAAGGACGGCAGGACCGGCACCTTCGCCTCGGCGACCAGCTTCTTCGTCTCGGTCTTGCGGTGCAGGGTACGCAGTGTCGCGGCCGGCGGCCCGACCCAGATCATCCCGGCGTCGACAACCGCGGCGGCGAACTCCGGGTCCTCGGCGAGGATCCCGTTGCCCGGGTGCACGGCGTTCGCGCCGGCCCGCTTGGCGGCGGCGATCAGCGCGTGCTGCTCCAGGTACGTCGCGGCCGTCGTGCTGCCCTCCAGGTGCACGGCGTAGTCGGCCTCGTTGACGTGCGGCGCGTCGGTGTCGACGTCCGAGTAGACGGCGACCGTCTCGATGCCGACCAGGCGGCAGGTGGCGAACACCCGGCGGGCGATCTCACCACGGTCGGCCACCAAGAGTCGTCGGATCACTGGTCTACCTTTCAAGGTCGGAACACACCGACGTGTTCGGCGCCGGCCACGGCGGCGCTGTGCACCGCGGAGAGGCAGAGGCCGAGGACGGTACGAGTGTCCCGGGGGTCGATGACGCCGTCGTCAGCCGCGGCGTGTTCCGCCGGGGGACGCGGCCAGCTGAACTGGAAGCGTGGTTCGTCGGCGCGGGCCGGTGTGCCACCGGGTTCCGGGCCGATCGTGAGTACCAGGTGCGGGACCGTGGACTTGGCCACGGCGTGCACCAGTGGGGCGTCGTGGCGTACGTCGGCGTCACCGTCACCGTCGTCGTCACTGCCGGGCAGCTCGCCGGGGTGCCGCAGGAAGATCACCGGGGTGGCCGTGGCGTTGGCGAGCTGCAGGAAGTGCACCGCCTTCTGGGACTCGTCCGGTGAGAGCCAGACGCCGGGGCTGCACAGCACCCCGATCGGGTAACCGTGCAGCTCACCCCAGCCGGCCACCAGCGCGCTGTCCGGTCCCGGCTTGAACTCGTCGAAGTCGGAGCCGTCCAGGAACCGGGCCAGCACCTCGCGCGGGTCGAAGCCGGCCGGGTCGGCGGCGGCGAGGCTGAGCAGCGCCTCCGAGTCGTACCGGGGCTCCGGCGGGCGGCTGGTCCGCGGCGGCGGGCCCTGCTTGCGCCAGTTGAACCGGCGTACGCACTGGCGGGCCAGCCGCAGCCCGTCCCGTTCGTCCTCGGCGAGCTGGTCGGCGGGCCCGGCCGGTCCGGCCGGCACCACCGGGGTGGCCCGCACCTCGACGCCGGAGCGCTGCGGGTGGATGGTGAGCACCTTGGCGTGCCCGCGTACCACGATCGTGTAGTCCGACAGAGCCGGCAGGTACGCCGCGTCGCCGCTGGTGGCGCCGAAGACCACGCAGACGGTCGGCACCCGGTCGGCGGTGAGCCGGCTCAGCTCGCGGGCGATGCTCCCGGCCGGTGCCGCAGCGCCTGTCGACTCGACCAGGTTCACCAGCGGCAGCCGGTTCTCCGAGGCGATCCGGGCCGCCCGGCGGATCTTCTCCGCGGTGTACGGATTGACCGCGCCCCCGTCCACCGTGGGGTCGTTGGCGATCACCACGCACTCGACGTCCTCGACCACGCCGATACCGGTGACCACGCTCGCGCCGACCGGGAACTCCGAGCCCCAGGCCGCCACCGGTGACAGCTCCAGGAACGGGCTGTCCTGGTCGAGCAGCATCTCGATACGTTCCCGGGGCAGCAGCTTGCCGCGGGCGTGATGACGGGTCACCCACTTCTCGCCGCCGCCGGCCCGCGCCTCGTCGAGGGCGGCCTCCAGCACGGCGAGCCGCTGCAGGGTGATGCTGCGCCCCTCCAGGTAGGCGGGGTCGCGCGGGTCCAGCGTGGTGCCGAGCACGGTCATGTCGTGACCCCGATGCTCGCTACGCCCCTACCTGCGTTCAAATCCGCGCCCTTCCCTGTTCACGCCGGTGCCTCTCGGCCACCTCCGTAACGAGTGGCCGTGCGGGCGCGACACGGACCGGACCATGGTGGCCCGGTCACTGGAAAGAGTGGATCAAGCACGTTTGAGGGGCTGTCCCGCAGGACAGCCCCTATGAACGTGGTGCAGCGTAGGGTCAGACGCGTGCGCGCCGGGCAAGCCGCTCGGGATCGAGGATGATCACGCTCTTGCCGTCCAGGCGCAGCCAAGCCCGGGACGCGAAGTCGGCCAGCGCCTTGTTGACCGTCTCCCGCGAGGCGCCGACCAGCTGGGCCAGCTCCTCCTGGGTGAGGTCGTGCGTGACGCGCAGCACACCACCGTCACGGGTGCCGAATCGACCGGCCATCTGCAGCAGGTTCTTCGCCACCCGGCCGGGCACGTCCGTGAAGATCAGGTCGGCCAGGGCGTCGTTGGTCCGACGCAGCCGACGGGCCAGGACCCGTAGCAGCTGTTCGGCGATCTCCGGCCGGTTGTTGAGCCACGGGCGCAACGACGACTTCTTCAGCCGGGCCAGCCGGCTGTCGGTCACCGCGGTGGCCGTAGCGGTCCGCGGACCCGGGTCGAACAGTGAGAGTTCGCCGAGCATGTCGGACGGACCCATGATGGAGACAAGATTCTGCCGACCGTCCGCCGCGCGGCGACCGAGCTTGATCTTTCCGGACAGAACGATATACAGGCTGTCGCCGGCCTCGCCCTCGTTGAAGACCACGTCGCCCTTACGGACTTCGATCGTGTCCATCTCCTTGGCGAGCGCCTCTGCGGCTTCCGGGTCAACGCCCTGGAAGATCCCGCTGCGCGCCAGTACCTCATCCATCGCCGCACCTCCGAAACGCGCAACGTCTGCGCTCGATCAGTCTAGGCGCACGCGGGCGGGAAACGGGCGGCCACCCCTTGATCCAGATACTGGACGGTAACAAAGTCCGCCGAGACCGCCGGTGATTATTCGTCGGTCCGGACATATCCAGACGGGCCTTTCGTCGGTCGCTCCCGCTTGCGAGCCGACGGTATCGTCCCGATCGATGAATTCGCACCCCCGGTCCCACCGCCAGCGAAGTTCTGGGCGTTTGGCCTTGAACGTCACCCTTGTCCTCGCCGCCGTGATCGGCGTGGGCCTCGGCGGCGTCGCCCTGGCCAACCGGGGGAGCAGCAAAGCCCCGGACTGGCAGAGCCCGGTCGCCGGTGCCACCGCCTCCGGATCCACGGTCAACAAGCCGGAATCGGCCACCGTCCCGTCGATCACGCTGTCCGCCACCGGCGACATCATGATGTCCAGCGCGCCGAACGGGCTCCCGCCCAACAACGGCGAGGGCTTCTTCGACTCGGTTCGCAAGAGCCTCGCGTCCGACCTGGTGATGGGCAACCTGGAACAGCCGCTCAGCGGCGACACCGGCGCGTCCAAGTGCGGCTCACCGCCCCAGCCGAACTGCTTCGCGTTCCGCTCGCCGCCGTCCTACGCCAAGCACCTCGCCGACGGCGGCTTCCAGCTGCTCAACACGGCGAACAACCACGCGAAGGACTTCGGCTCGGCCGGTTACCGCAACACGATCGAGGCTCTCGAGGGCGCCGGGCTCAAATACACCGGTGCCGAAGACCAGGTCACGATCGTGGAGACGAAGGGCGTCAAGGTCGCGGTGATCGGCTTTTCACCGTACGCCGGAGCCAACAACCTGAACGACCTCACCCACGCACGCGAGATCGTGAAGCAGGCCAAGGGCGAGGCCGACCTCGTGGTGATCCAGGTGCACATGGGCGCGGAGGGTTCGACGAAGAACCACGTCAAGCCGGGCACCGAGAACTTCTTCGGGGAGAACCGGGGTGACCCGATCAAGTTCAGTCACGCGGTGATCGACGCCGGGGCTGACGTGGTCATCGGGCACGGTCCGCACGTGCTGCGGGGCATGGAGTTCTACAAGGGCAAGCTGATCGCGTACAGCCTGGGTAACTTTGCCGGTGGCGGGCACACGCTCTCCAAGGACGGCATCCTGAAATACGCCGGGATCCTCCGGGTGACCCTGACCAAGGACGGCAAGTACGCCGGCGGGAAGTTCCTCTCCACCTATCTCAACGGCGACGGGCTGCCCACCCGGGACGCCACCAACGAGCGCGGCCGAGGCCTGGTCGAGGACCTGACCTCGACGGACTTCCCGAAGACCGGTGCCACGATCGGCGACGACGGAACGATCAAGCCGTCCGCGTGACCGACAGGGTGTGCGGCTCGACGTACTCTTTACCGGTGACTCGTCCCCGCACCGCCCCCGCCGACACCGGGCCGGCCGTGCAGGCGGGGCCCGGTCCCGCCCCATCCGGCGCCGCACAGTCCGGTTCTGCACAGTCCGGCCGCGCGCAGTCCGTTCTCGAGCGGTCGATGAAGCGCTTCGCGCGCGAGACCCCGATCGGCTTGAAGCGCCGGGCCCGCAAGACCGCCCGGCTGCTCGCCGAGACGCACCCGGACGCGCACTGCGAGCTCGACTTCAGCACACCGCTCGAGCTGGCGGTGGCGACGATCCTCTCCGCGCAGACCACCGACGTCCGGGTCAACCAGGTCACCCCGCGGCTGTTCCTGAAATACCGATCGGCCGCCGACTACGCCGCCGCCGACCGGGCCGAGATGGAGGAGATCCTCCGGCCCACCGGCTTCTTCCGGGCGAAGACCGACTCGCTGCTCAAGCTCGGCGCGCTGCTGGAGGAGAAGCACGGCGGCGTGCTGCCGGACAAGCTCGACGAGCTGGTCGCGCTGCCCGGCATCGGGCGCAAGACCGCCAACGTGGTGCTGGGCAACGCGTTCGGGGTCCCGGGGATCACCGTCGACACCCATTTCCGGCGGCTCACCAACCGGTTCGGCTGGGTGCACGAGGACGACCCCGTCAAGATCGAGTTCCTGGTCGCCGACCTGATCGAGAAACGCGACTGGACCATGCTGTCGCACCGGGTGATCTTCCACGGGCGGCGGGTGTGCCACTCGCGCAAGCCGGCCTGCGGGGCGTGCACGCTGGCGGCGGTCTGTCCCTCGTACGGGACCGGCCCGACCGAGGCGGCCCCGGCGGCGAAACTGCTCAAGGGCCCGCGAGCCCGTGACCTGGCGGTGGCCGCCGGTGTCGACCCCGAGCTGGTGCCGGCGAGTGCGGCCCTCGCGGCGGAGGAACCGTGAGGAGGTTCCTTCCCGCGGTGGCGGCCCTGGTGCTGCTGGCCGGGTGCACGAGCGGTGCTTCCGGGGACTCGGTCGAGGCTGCCTCCTCGACGCCCTCGCCGTTCGCGGCCTGCTCAACCCCGGGCCCTTCGGCCGGCGCTGCTTCACCGGCCGCTGCTTCCCCGGGTGCCGCTTCACGGGGTGCCGCTTCGGCGGGCGTCGCTGCGCTGCAGGGGCTCTCGATCGGCTGCTTCACCGGGGACAGCCCGGTCGACCTCGGCGCCCTGCGCGGGCCCGCCGTGATCAACATCTGGGCGTCCTTCTGCGGGCCGTGCCGCACCGAGCTGCCGGTCGTCCAGAAGCTCGCCGACAAGACCGCGGGCCGGTTGACCGTGCTCGGGGTGGACAGCGGCGACCGCTGGGAGGCGGCCGCCTCGTTCGGCGCCGACCACGGAGTCAGCATCCCCACGCTGTTCGACCAGGACAGGAAGCTGGCCGGGGCAGTCGGCGCGATCAGCCTGCCCAGCACGATCTTCATCGACGCGAACGGGAAGATGTACCTGCACCGGTACTCGATGGACGCCGCCGACCTGAGCGACCTGCTGCTCGAGCACACCGGCCTGCGGGTCGAGCTATGAGCCGAGGTGTGCTGCTGGACCAGCCGGGGAGTCTCCCGTCCTGGTTCGAGCCACTTCTGACCCGGGTCGAGAGCTGCCGCACCGAAGACTTCAGCACGTTGCGCCGACCGGCCGGCACCGCCGGACGCTCCAGCGCGGTCCTGGTGCTGCTCGGCGAGAGCCCGCCGTCGGCGGACACCCCGGGCGGCCCCGACCTGCTGATCCTGCAGCGGGCCGCGACCATGCGGAACCACGCCGGCCAGCCCGCCTTCCCCGGCGGCGCCACCGACCCGGAGGACGCCGACACCGTCGCCACCGCGCTGCGCGAGGCGAACGAGGAGGTCGGCCTGGACCCGTCCAGCGCCGAGGTGCTGGCCCTGCTCCCCGAGCTGTGGATCCCGGTCAGCGGGTTCTCGGTCACCCCGGTGCTGGCCTGGTGGCGTGCCCCGCACGAGGTCCATCCCCGGCAGGTCACCGAGGTCGCGCATGTGGCGAGACTCCCGATCAGTGAACTCGCCGACCCAGAAAACCGTATCCGGGTGCGACACCCGAGCGGTTGGATCGGCCCGGCCTTCCAGGTCCGCGGTCTGCTCGTCTGGGGTTTCACCGCGGGGGTGATCTCGGTTCTGCTGGACATGGCGGGCTGGGCGCAGCCGTGGGAACCGGGTCGCATCGTGGAACTGCCCGACGCCGCGGCCCCGGTGCCGGCGGCGCGCGGCGGTGCACCCGACGAGGTGGTGCCGTGACGTGCGCCTGACTTCTATGTTGAGTGAGTGCCAGTGGTCGATGTCATCCTGATCGTGCTGATGCTGCTCTTCGCGATCAGCGGCTACCGCCAGGGCTTCGTGATCGGGGCGCTCTCGCTCGGCGGCTTCTTCAGCGGAGTCCTGATCGGGCTGCAACTCGGCCCCTTGCTGGCGAAACAGTTCGCCGACGGCACGGTCCGCCTGGTCGTCGCGCTCGCGGTGATCCTCGCGCTGGCCGTGCTCGGGCAGACCCTGGCCGGGTGGCTCGGCGCCAGCCTGCGGCGGGCCATCTTCAACCGGCCGCTGCAGCACCTCGACGACGCCGGTGGCGCTGTCGTCTCGGTGGTCGCGGTGCTGCTGGCCGCCTGGCTGGTCGCCGTGCCGATGGGGTCTACCCCGTTCCCCGAGATCAACAAGGCGGTTCGCAGCAGCGCGATCCTCGGCGGGATCAACGGGCTGATGCCCGACCAGGCGCAGGCGCTCTCCTCGGCGCTGCGGGAGACCCTGGACACCAACGGCTTCCCGGACGTGTTCGGCGGGCTCACCCGCACCCAGGCCAAGGAGGTCGCCGAGCCGGATCCGGCGCTGCGCGGCTCCAAGATCGTGGCTACCTCGAAGAAGTCGGTGCTCAAGGTGCTCGGCGCCGCGCCGAGCTGCTCCCGGCGGATCGAGGGAACCGGTTTTGTGTACGCGAACGAGCGGGTGATGACGAACGCCCACGTGGTCGCCGGCACCCGTGAGGTCGTGGTGGAGACGTCGCGCGGGCAGCTCGAGGGCACCGTGGTGGTCTACGACCCGAAACGGGACCTCGCCGTGATCCGGGTGCCGGGGCTGACCGCGCCGGTCATGCCGTTCGTCAGCAAGGCCGCCGGGAGCGGGGCCAGCGCGATCGTGCTGGGCTACCCGCAGGACGGGCCGTACAACGCGCAGTCCGCCCGGGTGCGCGACGTCGGCGACATCACCGGCCCGGACATCTACGAGTCGGGTGACGTGACCCGGGAGATCTACACGATCAAGTCCCTGGTCCGCAGCGGCAACTCGGGCGGCCCGCTGATCTCACCGACCGGCGACGTCCTCGGCGTGATCTTCGCGGCGGCGGCGGACGACAAGAACGTCGGTTTCGCCCTGACCGCGGCCGAAGCCGCCCCGGTCGCCAAGCTGGGCCGGGAGAGCACCCGAGGCGTCAAAACCGGCGAGTGCGCCTAACCGAGCGTGTGAAGTTGTGGTGCGGAGCGCGCCGAAACTCCCCACGCACGACGTGGAGCCACCGAGCGTGTGAAGTTGTGGTGCGGAGCGCGCCGAAACTTCACACGCACGCGCTGGAACCGGCTTGTGTGGGGACTTTCGGTGCGGAGCGCGCCGAAACTTCACACGCACGAGGGGTGACCGTGCCCACCCGCGGACGTCGCCCCGGAGGGGTTTGCGTTCTGGACGCGTAGCGGCCAGCAAAGCCCGCAGGGGTCCCGGCGGGAGCGGCGATCTGTACCCCAGCGGACGCACGACCACAAGATTTTGATCTGGCGAAGAACTAGCCGGCCGTCCTGGCGAAGCGGCGGATCGTGATGGCGCCGGCCAGGGCCGAGATCGCGAACAGGGCGATCGCGATCCACCGGGCGTGGCTCGTGCCGGCCGGGCGGGCCTCGGCCGGAGCGGCCCAACCTCCGGCGTTGGTGCCCGGTGCCACGGCGGCGTCGCTGGTCGGGTCGGCGTCCTCGCGCGGCGCGGACTGCGCCTCACCCGGCGCCGGCGCGCTGCCGAACCGGGCGACCCCGGCCGGCGGCGTGTTGTCCAGCGGGTTGGTCCGCACCTCGGGAACGTCCGCGGTGAGCGCGCCGGTCGGGTCGACCATGCCGAACCCGAACTGGTCGTCGCGGCCCGGCGCGCCCCGGTCCTTGGCGGTCCGGATGACCCGGTTGATCACCTCGCCGGCGGACATGTCCGGCCAGCGGGAGCGGATCAGTGCGACGGTGCCGCTCACCATCGGTGCGGCGAAGCTCGTGCCCTGCACCTTCCAGTAGCCGCCCGGCTTCGCACCGACCAGGTCGGCGGCCGGCGCGGTGACCACGGTCTCCTTGCCGGTGATCGAACCGGTCCAGAGGTCGGTGCCGTTGCGGTCCATGCCGGCCACGGCGAGCACGCCCGGCTCGCGGGCCGGATACCAGACTCCGCGGGCGCTCGACGTCGCGCTGACGTTGCCGGTGCAGGCGACCACGACCACGTCCTTGGCGAACGCGTAGTCCAGGGCGGCGGCCAGCGCGGGGCTGTTCGCGCTGCCGCCGAGCGACAGGTTCACCACCCGGGCGCCGTGGTCGACGGCCCAGCGCAGGCCCTTCGCCACGATCAGCGCGTCGTCGTAGCGGTTCGCCTCGTTCAGCACCCGGACCGGCAGGATCTTGGCTTTCGGGGCGATGCCCACCACACCGGTCTTGTCGTCGTTGCGGCCGGCGATGATGCCGGAGACCGTGGTGCCGTGGCCGACCGGATCGCTGTTGCCGTCGCCGTTGCTGTCCACCAGGTCGAGCCCGGGCAGCACTTGGCCCTCCAGGTCGACGTGGTGTGCGTCGACGCCTGAGTCGATCACCGCGACGGTCACACCGGCGCCGTCGGAGTAGGTCCACGCGTCGGCCAGGTCGAGCGTCTGCAGCTGCCACTCGTCGGCCCGGACCGAGTCCTGACCCGCGGCGCCCGGCTCGGTCACCGGCTCGACGAGCGTGGTCCCCTCGATCACCTCATCGGTCACGCCCGGCTCAGCCAGCGCGGGGCCGGCGAGGCCCAGCGGCCCGGCGGCTAGGCCCAGCGGCCCGGCGGCTAGGCCCAGCGGCCCGGCGGCTAGGCCCAGCGGCCCGGCCGCGGAAACCAGCGGATCGGCGGCGAAGGCGGGTGCGGCTGCGGGACCCATCACGAGGAATCCGGCCAGAGCCGCTGCGCCGAGCCGGCGTGCGGTCAGCAACGGAAGCCGCCGAAGGGTGCACGACACCGCGGCCGTAGCGGCCGGAAGGTTGTGCTCACTCTGGTCACGGGTCGGCGTCGCCATTCTGATGATGGTCAGTCGATGGGGGGAGATTACTCCGAAACCATGGCGTGTCGCTGCGGTCCGGGGTCCCTAATCGCACTGAGAGTCTGTCCGCACTTCGGTTTCCGGATAGGCCAGCTGGATCAGACGAATTCCCTCACGCCGAGTGATCAGCCGGCCACGCCCCGGTGGAAGTCGTTCCGGTCGTACCGTGCCGATCAGCGGGCCCTCCTCGGGTGGCCCGGACATCACCAACCCGGGCGCGGAGAGCTCCCGCAGCCGCTGGATCACCGGCTCGTAGAGTGCCCGGCTCGCACCGCCGGCCCGCCGGGTCAGCACCAGGTGCAGCCCGACGTCCCGGGCCTGCGGGAGGTGTTCGAGCAGCGGGGTCAGCGGGTTGACCGGTCCCGCGGCGACCAGGTCGTAGTCGTCGACCAGGACGAACAGCTCCGGGCCGGTCCACCACGAACGGTCCCGCAGCTGTCTCGCGGTGACCTGAGGGCCGGGCAGCCGGCGCTCCATGTATCCGGCCACCGACTCCATCAGCTCCAGCGTCGGCTGGCTCTGCATGCCGTACCCGATCCGGTGCTCGGTCTCCGGCAGGTCGATCAGGCTGCGGCGGTAGTCGACCAGGATGATCCGTGCCTGTTCCGGGCTGAACCGGCTGGTCACCGACGTGGCCAGGGCGCGGAGGAAGGACGACTTGCCACACTCGGCGTCGCCGAACAGCAGGAAGTGCGGGTCGGTGGCGAAATCCACTGTCACCGGCGCCAGGTCCGCTTCGGCCAGGCCGATCGGCAGGTGCAGGCCGCTGCCGGTCCCGGCGATCCTCTGGTACGGCACGAGCGCCGGCAACAACCGCACCCGCGGCGCAGCCTCACCACCCCACGCCCCGGCCACCGCCTCGACCAGTGCGGCGGTGTCACCC
Source organism: Actinoplanes awajinensis subsp. mycoplanecinus (assembly GCF_001509495.1). Taxonomy (NCBI): domain Bacteria; kingdom Bacillati; phylum Actinomycetota; class Actinomycetes; order Micromonosporales; family Micromonosporaceae; genus Actinoplanes; species Actinoplanes awajinensis. Next base: position 28,441 of record NZ_LLZH01000290.1, read on the forward strand.
AGCGAGCTGACCTCGGGCCGGGCGGTGAGCAGGTGCAGCCACTGACCCTTCACCGTCGGGTGCTCGATCACACCCCGCCCGGGCTGCTGCTCCGGCACGGTGATCGCGGCCCGGCGCCCGACGTACGAGTCCGCCGTGTCACCCAGCCGCAACTCCACCCGGGAGCCGAACAGGTCCCGTACGGCCGGCCGGAAATCCATCCACCGGGACGCGCTGGCCACCAAGTGGACGCCGTAGGAGAGCCCGCGCGTCGCCAGGTCGGTGAGCACCGGCTCGAGCTCCTCGAAGTCGGTACGCACCGTCGCCCACCCGTCCACCACCAGGAACACGTCGGCGCCGGCCCGGGCGGAGCGGAAGTCGGTGATCGAGCCGGCGAACGTCCGCTCCCGCTCGGCCAGCACGGTCACCATCTCGCCCACCGTCCGGCGCACGCCCTCCGCCTCCAGCCGCCCGAACACCCCACCCACGTGCGGCAGGTCGCGCAGCCCGCCGAGCGAGCCGCCCCCGAAGTCCAGGCAGTACACCCGCACCTCGGCCGGGGTGTGCGCCAGCGCCAGCCCGCAGATCAGCGTGCGCAGCGCGGTCGACTTGCCGCTGAGCGTGCCGCCGACCACCGCCACGTGCCCGGCCGACCCGGCGAGCTGCAGCCACAGCACGTCCCGCAGCTGCTCGCGGGGCTTGTCGACGAGCGCGAGCGGCACCTGCAGGGCGCCGTGCAGCGCCGGGTTGGCGCAGGTCAGCCCGCGCTCCTCGGTGCGTACCGGCGGGCCGAGCAGGTCGTCGAGGGCGGCCGGTCGGTCCAGCGGCGGCAGCCACACCCGGTGGGCCGGCGGTCCCTGCCCGGCCAGCCGGCCGACCAGCACGTCGAGCAGGGTGGGCGCGTCCGCCGGGGGCTCGACCGGCGCGGGTGCGGGTGCGGGTGCCGCCATCGTCCGGGTCGTGTAGGGCACCACCCGCACCTCGACGGCCCCGCCTGCCCGGACGCCCGGCCGGCGCAGCTTCCCGGACACGAACGACCCCCGGAACCGGGTCAGCGGCTCGGCGCCGAACTTCAGGTACGCGTGCCCGGGCGCACTCGGCAGCTCGCTCGCGTCCGGCACGCCGAGCACCACGCGCGACTCCAGGCCGCTGAACGTCTTCAACCCGATCCGGTACGACAGGTGGGTGTCCAGCCCGCGCAGCCGCCCCTCCTCCAGCCGCTGACTGGCCAGCAGCAGGTGCACGCCGAGCGAGCGCCCCAGCCGCCCGATCTGCAGGAACATCTCGATGAAGTCCGGCTTGTGCTGCAGCAGCTCGGCGAACTCGTCGCAGATCACGAGCAGTGACGGCAGCGGTGGCAGCGCCGCGCCGGCCGCCCGGGCCCGGTCGTAGTCCGGCAGACCGGCGAAGTTGCCGGCCCGGCGCAGCAGCTCCTGCCGCCGGATCAGCTCGCCGTCGATCGCCTCCGCCATCCGGTCGACGAGCGGCAGCTCGTCACTCAGGTTGGTGATCAGCGCGGCGGTGTGCGGCAGCCGGTCCAGCGAGGCGAACGTGGCACCGCCCTTGAAGTCGATCAGCACGAAGTTCAGCGACTCCGAGGAGTGCGTGCCGGCCAGGGCCAGCACCAGGGTGCGCAGCAGCTCGGACTTGCCCGACCCGGTGGCGCCGATCAGCAGGCCGTGCGGGCCCATCCCGCCCTGCGCGGACTCCTTCAGGTCCAGCTCGACCGGCAGGCCCTCCGGGGTCACCCCGATCGGCACCCGCAGCCGGTCCCGCCCGGCCCGCGGCCGCCACCCGTCGGCCGCCCGGAAACTCTCCGGGTCGCCGAGGCCGAGCAGCTCGGTGAACCCGGCCTCGACCGGCGCCGGCAGGCCGGTGGGATCGGCCGACGTGCGCCCGGCCAGGCGCAGCGGCGTCAACCGGCGGGCGATCGCCTCGGCGGCGGTCACCGGCAGGCCGTCCGCCCGGCCGGCCTCGGCTTCCAGGTCCAGGGTGGCGGTGTGCAGGGCGCCGGTCCGGTCCACGGCCAGCGCCAGGGTGGCCCGGTCGATCAGCCGGGGTGGCGGGGTGTCCAGGTCCAGCACGGTCACGCCGTCCAGGCCGTCGCTCCGGTCGTTCGCCGGGAGCGGGCCGGCGCCGTCCCGGACGATGACCACGTGCGGCGTGGCGGCGCCGTCCGGGTGGAACCGCGCCCGGCCGGCGAGCACGTCGCCGAGCAGCGCGTCCAGCTCGGTGTCGGCGCCGGCGACCAGGCGCAGCGGTCCGAGCGCGTCGGCGCGTTCCGGGTGCAGGCCGTGCGGCAGCCACTTCACCCACTCCCAGTCCGGGCGCCGGTCCGGGCCGGCGCAGACCGCGATCAGCAGGTCGTCCGGCGGGTGGAAGACCGCGAGCTGGACGAGCGCGGCCCGGACCAGGGACCGGGCCGGCTCGCCACCGCGCAGGTGCACCCGGGCGAACCCGCGCAGCGACATGGCCACCGGCAGGTCCGGGACCACGGAATACGCGTCGAGGAACCGTCGCAGCGCGCCCGCGGCCATCGGCTCCAGCTCGTGCAGCGGGCGGGTGGCCGGCGGCAGCAGCGGGGTGGCCAGGGTCTGCGGGCCGAGCCCGACCCGGACCACGCCGAAGTCCGGATCGTCCGGCCGGCGCTCCCAGACCCGGTGGCTGGCGACCGTCGACCAGAGCCGGGACGGGTCGGGATGGCGGTAGAGCAGCCCGGCCCGCTGCCGCCGCACGGTCTCCCGGGCCCGGCGGCGCAACCCGGCGAGGTGGCGCAGGTACTCCCGCCGGGCGGCGGCCAGCTCGGCCCGGCGGGGTGCGTTCGCCGCACCGAACGACGTGGTCAGCACGGCCAGCGCGGAAACCCCGAAAAGGCCACCGATGACGTACGAATAAGCACCGCCCCGGCCCTGCCCCATCATCATCGCCATGGCCACCGTGCCACCCAGCATCGGCAGCACCATCAGCGCCTGCTGCCAGCGTCCACCGGCCTGGGCCGGCACCTCGGGCGGCGGCTCGATCGGCAGCTTACCGGACGGGATCTCGGGCGCCGGCCGCCGTTCGGCCCGCTTGATCACCACAGTTCCCATCGCCGCGCCCTCCCGCCGCTCCGCGTGCCCACGCCGCATCAGAGTTCCATTGATCAGTAAGTATCGATACGTTCACCTGTGGACAACCCGGAACTGTGGAAAAGCGGGGGCCCGTGTACACCGGTCTGGCTCGTGTGACGATCAGCGCCCCGCACCGCCGGGTGGACGTGGCGCTGCCCGAGCACGTGCCGCTGGCCGAGCTGCTGCCCGAGGTGCTCCGGCACGCCGGTACCGACCTCGCCGACGCCGGTGAGCGGCACGGCGGGTGGGTGCTGCGCCGCGCCGACGGGACGGTCCTCGAGGTCGGCCGCGGTCTGCACAGCCAGGGCGTACGCGACGGCGAGGTGCTGCACCTGCGCCCGGCCCACGACGAGTGGCCGGAGCTGGAGTACGACGACGTCGTCGAGGCGGTGGCCGAGGGCGCCCGGCGGCGTGGCGGTGCCTGGACCCCGGCGGCCACCCGGGCGACCGCGCTGACCCTGGCCGGTGTCGCCCTCACCGCCGGCCTGGCCGCCCTGGTCGCCGCTGACCTGCGTGGTGACGGCGCGGGATGGACCGGCCTCGGCCTGGCAGCGCTGCTCGTCCTGGCCGCGACGGCCGCCGCCCGGGCCTATGCCGCGCGCAGCGCCGCCGTGGTGCTCGGCGCGTTCGCCCTGCCCTACGCGTTCACCGGAGCGGCCACCCTGATCGCCGCGGCCGGCGCACCGCCCGGTCCCGGCGGCCCGGGCGCCGCCGGCACCGGCTGGCCTGGCGCGACCGGGATCGCGGCAGCCGGGATCGGCGGGCCGGAGCTGCTGGCCGGGTCGGTCGCGACCCTGGTCGCGGCGGTGCTCTGCGGCGTGGGGACGGCGGCCGGCGCCCGGATCTTCACAGCCGGCGTGACCGTCGGGACACTCGGCGCCCTGGCCGCGCTCACCGCTCTGGCCGGTGGCCCGGCGGCCGGCGCGGCGGCGCTGCTCGCGGTGCTGGTCTGTGGCGTCTCGGTGCTGCCGGTGCTGGCCATCCGGCTCGGCCGGACCCCGATGCCGCCGGTCGCCCTCCCGCTCGGCACCGCCGCCGAGGAGGACTTCTTCACCACCCCGGCGGAGCTGAACGGCGCAGCGGAGCGGAACGAGGCCGTGGAACCGGGCAGCACCGCGGAACGGGACGGCTCCGCCCTCGACGCGATCCGCCGGCGACCGGACCGGGCGGTGGTCTTCGCCGCGGTCGGTCGCGCCGACGACCTGCTGACCGGTCTGCTGCTCGGCCACGCGGTGCTGGTGGCGGGCTCGGTCGCGGTCCTGGCCACGGTGCACACCCTGGCGGCCCGGCTCCTGCTCGGCGTCGCCGCGGTCGCGCTGCTGCTGCGCTCGCGGCTGTTCCGGGCGCGGCGGCAGCGGCTGCCGTTGATCGCGGGCGGGCTGGCCGGGTGTCTCGCGCTCGGTGCCGGGCTGCTGGCCGACGCCGGACCGGCGGCGATGCCCGCGGTCACCGCGGGCTGTGTGCTGCTGGCCCTGCTGCTGGCGGCGGCCGGGGTGACCTGGCCGAGCCGGCCGTCGTCGCGCGGGCCGGCCCGCGCCGCCGACCTGCTGGACGTGCTGGCCACGGTGTCGGTGATCCCGGTCGCCTGCGCGGTGGCCGGTCTCTACCAGGCGGTCAGCGGTATCTCGTTCTGACCGATTCTGCCCGCGGAAAGCGGAGAAAAGTCAGGCCGGAACATGGCCATACGACCGCACCTGCGGGGCCGGAGCCCCGCAGGTGCGGTCGTCAGCGGTGTGGGGAGCGAGCGGTCAGTGCGCTCCCTCTTCGGCTTCCTCGGCCTCGGCGCGCTTGAAGGACGCGCGGATCTCGGCTTCCGCCTCGACCCGGCCGACCCAGGTCGCGCCCTCGACCGACTTGCCGGGCTCCAGGTCCTTGTAGACCGTGAAGAAGTGCTGGATTTCCATCCGGTCGAACTCGCCCAGGTGGTGGATGTCCCGCAGGTGCTCCTGACGCGGGTCCTCGAACGGCACGCAGAGGACCTTGTCGTCGCGGCCCTTCTCGTCGCTCATCCGGAACATGCCGATCGCGCGGGACCGGACCAGACAACCAGGGAACGTCGGCTCCTGGATCAGCACCAGCGCGTCGAGCGGGTCGCCGTCCTGGCCCAGGGTGCCCTCGATGAAGCCGTAGTCGGCGGGATACTGGGTGGCCGTGAAGAGGGTCCGGTCCAGCCGGATGCGCCCGGTCTTGTGGTCCACCTCGTACTTGTTGCGCTGCCCCTTGGGGATCTCAACCAGAACGTCGAAATCCATTATGTCGCTCCCCTTATGCTTGCCCGCTGATTAGACCGGGCCGCCGGGCGGGAAGCGGGGGAATGGAAGCAGGCCCGCAGGATCCGCGCGCAACGGTGTGCCGGATGTCGCTAGTCTCCCCTAAGTCTGACGCCACAGGCGAGGAGGGGCGTGTGACGAGGCAAGATTCACAGAACGGTCCGGGCGACGACGGCGTGTCGGACGGGTCGGCGCGGCCGGATTCCGGTAACGGGCAGCCCGGTCGAGCCGCTGTGCCCGCGTCCCCGCCAGGCACTCCGTGGCCCGGTGTCCCGAATCCTCCCGATTTGAACGCCCCGGGTCGGGCCAGTGTGCCATCCGGCAGCCCGGCCTGGCCCGTGGTTCCGCAGTTTCCGGCGGCGCCACCGACCCAGCAGCTCCAGCAGGTTCAGCCGCCCCAGCCTGCCCAGCCGCCCCTGCCGCCCCAGCCGCCCCAGCAGCTTCCGCCGATCCAGCCGGTCGTCCCGGCGAAGCTGGCCGAGGCGCCGGCCGTCGGTGCGTACGGGAAAGCCTCTGTCCCGTTGAACACCGCGCGTCCGGCAGCGGCCGCGCCCACCGCGGCGGTCCGGGCGCCGGCCGCTTCCCCGGCAAAACCCGCCGCCGGCGAGACCGCCGCGGCAAAAAGCCCTTCCCGGACGAAACTGATCGCCGTCGTCGCGGTCGCCGCCGTGCTGGCCGCGGTCGCGCTCGTCGGCCTGGTGGCGCGGCCCGGCCCGATCGCCGGTTGGTTCGGCGACGACCCGGCCACGCCCGCGCCGGTGGCCACCACCCCGGACCCGGCGCCCACCCCGGTGCTGGTCGCCGCGGCCGGTCAGGGCGACGCCCCGAACGAGGCCGCGGTCAAGGAGGCCCTCGACCCGCTGGTGAACTCGTCCGCGCTCGGCTCGACGGTGCACGTCTCGGTGCTCGACGTGTCCTCGGCGCAGGTGCTCTACGCCAAGAACGCCGACATCCCGACCACACCGGCGTCGACCACCAAGCTGCTCACCGCGGTGACCGCGCTGGCCGCCCGCGGACCGGCCTACCGGCTGGCCACCCGGGTGGTGGCCGGCGAGAAGCCCGGCGAGGTGGTGATCATCGGGGGCGGCGACCCGACCCTGGCGATCAACGCGAAGGGGCAGTTCCCCGGCGCGGCCCGGCTGGACAAGCTGGCCGCGCAGGTGAAGAAGGCGATGGGCGACACCCCGATCACCCGGGTGACCGTGGACATCTCGCTGTTCAGCGGCTCGGACACGGCGGTCGGCTGGGACTCGAGCGACATCTCGCCGAACGGCCAGGTCGCCCGGATCCAGGCGCTGATGACCAACGCCGGGCGGATCACGCCGGTGCACAACGAGACCGGCGGCGACCCGCGGTTCTCCGATCCGGCGATGGCCGCCGGCCGGGCCTTCGCCAACCAGCTCGGCGTCGCGTCGGAGAAGGTCCGCAAGGGCACCGCACCGGCCGCGGCCGGTGACACCGCGTCCGCGTCCGCGAGCGCCCCGGCGAGCGCGCCAGCGACCGGGGAGATCACCGCCGGGCAGGAGCTGGGCAAGGTCGAGTCGCCGCCGCTGGTGCAGGTCCTGGACTGGATGCTGCAGCAGAGCGACAACACCATCGCGGAGACGATGGGCCGCCAGGTGGCGCTGGCCGCCGGCGACGAGGCCAGCTTCGACGGCACCGCCGAAGCGATGATCAACAAGCTGCGCGAGCTGGGCCTCAACGGCGACGAGGCGGACCTCTACGACGCCAGCGGCCTGTCCCGGCACAACGGCATCAGCCCGTCCCTGCTGGTGCAGACCCTGGCCCTGGCGGCCGGCGGCACCAAGCCGGAGCTCTCCGCGATGTTCAACGGCCTGCCGGTGGCCGGCTGGTCCGGCACGCTGCGGACCCGGTTCGCCACGCCCAGCCCGAACCAGGCCGCCCAGGGGGTGGTCCGGGCCAAGACCGGCACGCTGAGCGGGGTGAACACCCTCGCCGGGGTGCTCGTCACCAAGGACGGGCGGGTGCTCGCCTTCGCGATCATGGCGAGCGCGACGTCGGACTCGTCCACCGCCAAGGCGGCGCTGGACAAGGTCGCGGCCCGGCTGGTGGCCTGCGGCTGCTCCTGACCCGGGGCCGGTTACACCCTGAGCGGGGGTGCCGGCCTCGGGGTTTCTCCGGAGTGCGCTGTGGAGTCGCGCGGGTACTGTCGGCTGCATGGCGCAGTTCGTAGACTGGGATCTGGCCGCCGCAACCGCTGGCGCGCTCTCCAAATCCGGCCCGGCGGTCTCTTATGACGAGGCCGCTCAGGTGGTGTCCGAGCTGCGGGAGCTGACCGATCAGGCAGCCGGCCACGTGGCGGCGTACACCGGCCTGATCTCGCAGGTCGCGGTTCCACCGGTGCGGGTGGTGGACCGCCGCGACTGGGCGAAGGTGAACATCTCCGGCCTCCAGCAGGTGATCACTCCGCTGGTCACCAAGCTCTCCGGCGACAAACAGCCCGGAGCGTTCGCCGACGCGATCGGCTCCCGGGTGACCGGCGTGCAGGCCGGCACGATCCTGGCCTACCTCTCCGGCCGCGTCCTCGGTCAGTACGAGGTGTTCTCCGGCGACCCCGGCCAGCTGCTGCTGAACGCGCCGAACATCGTCGAGGTCGAGCGCAAGATCGGCGCGGATCCGCGGGACTTCCGGCTCTGGGTCTGCCTGCACGAGGTGACCCACCGCACCCAGTTCACCGCGGTGCCCTGGATGCGGGGTTATTTCCTCGGCCAGGTGCAGGCGTTCGTCGACGCCTCGCAGGGCGGCGAGCACCTGCTGGAGCGGGTGCGGCGCGGTGTCGGCACGCTCTCCGAGGCGCTGCGCGACCCGGAGAGCCGGGCCTCGGTGCTGGACATCGTGCAGACCCCCGGGCAGAAAGCCGTGCTGGACCGGCTGACCGCGCTGATGACCCTGCTGGAGGGGCACGCCGAGTTCGTGATGGACGGCGTCGGCCCCGAGGTGATCCCCAGTGTCGAGTCGATCCGGGCCAAGTTCAACCGCCGCCGGGAGTCCGGCAACCCGCTGGAGAAGACCATCCGCCGGCTGCTCGGCATCGAGGTCAAGATGCGGCAGTACGCGGAGGGTCACAAGTTCGTGCACGGCGTGGTCGAGCGGGTCGGCATGGACGGCTTCAACAAGATCTTCGAGTCGCCGCTGACCCTGCCCTGGCTGGAAGAGCTGGGTGACCCGGACGCCTGGGTGGCCCGGGTCCACGGCTCGCACGCCGCGCTCGACTGACCGTGGCCCGGATCCCGGCGCCGGTCGCCGCGGTCCGCTCGGCGGTCCGCCGCTGCCTGGCCGACCTGCCGACGGACGCCCTGGTGCTGGTCGCCTGCTCGGGCGGGGCGGATTCGCTGTCGCTGGCCGCCGCGGCCCGGTTCGTGCTGGGCCGGGCCGGCCTGGTCACGGTGGATCACGGGCTGCAGGAGGGCTCGGACCGCCGGGCCCGGTCGGTGGCGGCCTGGGCCCGGGACGCCGGCTTCGACCCGGTGCGGGTGTCCACCGTCACGGTGACCGGCCGGCCCGGTGGCCCCGAGGCCGCCGCCCGGACCGCCCGCTACGAGGCCCTCGAGGCCGCCGCCGGTGAGTTCGGCGCGGCCGCCGTGCTGCTCGGGCACACCCGCGACGACCAGGCCGAGACGGTGCTGCTGGCGCTGGCCCGCGGGGCCGGCCCGCGCGGGCTGTCCGGTATGCCGGAGCGGCGCGGGGTGTTCCGCCGGCCGATGCTCGACGTGGCCCGGGCGGACACCCGCAAGGCCTGCGCCGCCCTGGGCCTGGCGCCCTGGGAGGACCCGCACAACACCGATCCGGCGTATGCCCGGTCCCGGGTCCGTGGGACCGCGCTGCCCACCCTGGTGGCCGAGCTGGGCCCGGCCGTGGTGGGCAACCTGGCCCGGACCGCCGCGCTCGTGGCGGTGGACAACGCGGCGCTGGACGAGCTGGCCGCCGCCGCCCTGGAGCAGTCCCGCTCGGCCGCCGGGCTGTCGGTGCCGGTGCTGGCCGGGCTGCTCGCCGCGGTCCGGGGCCGGGTGTTGCACCGGTGGGCGCGGGAGCTGGGAGCGCCGGGTGGGGCGCTGGCGTACTCGCACGTGATCGCCCTGGACGCCCTGGTGACCGGCTGGCACGGGCAGGGTTCGGTCTTCCTGCCGGCCGGAATCGGCGTCGAACGGCGGGGAAGTGACCTCGTTCGGGTGGTTCCGGCCCATATCAAGTGAGCGATCGGGATCGGAAACAGGCCCCGTTTCACGAACGGTAACCTCCATGCGGCAGGCTTAGTCCCATGGCTGATGGCTCTTGGTACGAAGCCGACATCGACCACGTGATCATCTCGGAAGAGGAGATCCGCGAGAAGATCGATGAGCTGGCGAAGCAGGTCTCGGTTGACCACGCCGAAGCCACGGAAGGCATTCTCCTGGTCTGCGTGCTGAAGGGCGCGGTCATGTTCATGGCCGACTTCGCCCGCGCGCTGGGACGGCACGGCCCGTCCACCGAGATGGAGTTCATGGCGGTCTCGTCGTACGGACAGGGCACCACCTCGTCCGGCGTCGTCCGCATCCTGAAGGACCTGGACCGGGACATCACCGGCCGGCACGTGCTGGTCATCGAGGACATCGTCGACTCCGGGCTGACCCTGTCCTGGTTGATGAAGTACCTCGAGTCGCGGCAGCCGGCCAGCGTCGAGGTGGTGGCGCTGTTCCGTAAGCCGGACGCGGTCAAGGTGCAGGTCCCGGTCCGCTACGTGGGCTTCGACATCCCCAACGAGTTCGTGGTCGGTTACGGGCTGGACTTCGCGGAGCGCTACCGAGAGTTGCCGTACGTGGGCGTTCTCAAGCCGGAGGTCTACGCCCGTAGCTGAACCGTTTTCTCAGCGTGTTCTCAGTAATGGTGGTTATGAACCGTTTTATTACTGAAACACGCTGGAATGCGGGGGGTTACGTGGAGTTCGCCCCTTGGCCTCACGGGTTCGCAAGCGGTGCCTACGGTGTACGGTCGAGTGACCGATGGCGTGGTGTCACGAGCGCCGGAGGGGCTGGGAGTGATTCGCCGCGGCCAAGCGGGGGAATTGATTTCCGGCAGCCGCCGGTGGGCGGTTGACGTTGAGGTGACCAGGACGCCAGATCAGGAGGGTCCGGGCGCTTGGCGCCCGACAACAGTATGGAACGTACGCGTTTCTTCCGCCGCCCGGTGGTCTGGATCATTCTGGTGATCATCGGCGTAGTGGCGCTGAGCTCGATCTTCACCAGTGGTCCGAGCTACCAACGGGTGGACACTTCGGTCGCGCTTGACCGTCTGAACCTGCCCGGGATCGAGAAGGTCGTCCAGAAGGACAAGGAGCAGACGCTCCAGATCGACCTGAAGGATCCCGAACAGTTCAACGGCAAGACCACCGACAAGATCGAAACCCAATATCCTTACGAGGTCACCGATCAGATCTGGGCTGACGTCCAGGCGGCCAAGACGGCCGGTCGGATCAGCGGGACGACCAATGCCACGGTCTCCGGCGACAACATCCTGCTCAGTCTGCTGATCAACCTGCTGCCGATCGCCATTCTGGTGGTCCTGCTCTTGCTGTTCATGTCGCAGATGCAGGGTGGCGGCTCGCGGGTGCTCAACTTCGGCAAGTCCAAAGCGAAGATGATCACCAAGGACACGCCGAAGACGACGTTCGCCGACGTGGCGGGCGCCGACGAGGCGGTCGAGGAACTCCACGAGATCAAGGACTTCCTGCAGAACCCGGCGAAATACCAGGCTCTGGGCGCGAAGATCCCGAAGGGCGTGCTGCTCTTCGGTTCGCCCGGTACCGGTAAGACGCTGCTGGCCCGCGCGGTTGCCGGCGAGGCCGGGGTGCCGTTCTACTCGATCTCCGGTTCGGACTTCGTGGAGATGTTCGTCGGCGTCGGCGCGAGCCGGGTCCGCGACCTCTTCGAGCAGGCCAAGGCGAACGCTCCGGCGATCGTCTTCGTCGACGAGATCGACGCGGTCGGCCGGCACCGCGGCGCCGGCATGGGCGGCGGTCACGACGAGCGCGAGCAGACGCTCAACCAGCTGCTCGTCGAGATGGACGGCTTCGACACCAAGGGTGGCGTGATCCTGATCGCGGCCACCAACCGGCCCGACATCCTCGACCCCGCGCTGCTGCGTCCGGGCCGTTTCGACAGGCAGATCCCGGTCGACAACCCGGACATGGAGGGCCGCAAGGCGATCCTCCGGGTGCACGCCAAGGGCAAGCCGTTCACGCCCGACGTCGACCTCGACGCGGTGGCCCGCCGGACGCCCGGTTTCTCCGGCGCCGACCTGGCCAACGTGATCAACGAGTCCGCTCTGCTGACCGCCCGGCACGAGAAGCGGGCGATCTCGAACGAGTACCTCGAGGAGGCGATCGACCGGGTCATCGCCGGCCCCGAGCGCCGCACCCGGGCGATGAGCGACAACGAGAAGAAGATCACCGCGTACCACGAGGGTGGACACGCTCTGGTCGCCTACGCGCTGCCGCACTCGGCTCCGGTGCACAAGGTGACGATCCTGCCGCGCGGTCGCTCGCTGGGTCACACCCTGGTCCTGCCGACCGAGGACAAGTACACCCAGACCCGCGCCGAGATGATCGACACCCTGGCGTACGCGCTGGGTGGCCGGGCCGCCGAGGAGCTCGTCTTCCACGAGCCCACCACCGGCGCCGGCAACGACATCGAGAAGGCGTCCGGTCTGGCCCGGGCCATGGTCACGCAGTACGGCATGAGCTCGAAGCTGGGCGCGGTCAAGTACGGCACCAGCGGTGACGAGCCCTTCATGGGTCGCAACATGGGCCACGAGAAGGACTACTCGGACTCGGTCGCCGCCGACATCGACTCGGAGGTGCGTGCGCTCATCGAGCTCGCGCACGACGAGGCGTGGGAGATCCTGGTCGAGTACCGCGACGTGCTCGACAACATGGTCCTGGAGCTGATGGAGAAGGAAACCATCACCCAGGACGACATGAGCCGGATCTGCGCCCGGGTGCAGAAGCGTGCGCCGATGGCGCCGTTCAACGGCTTCGGCAAGCGTCTGCCGTCGGAGGCTCCGCCGGTGGTCACGCCCGCCGAGCGGGCGAAGCTGAAGGCGCAGGCCGAGGCGGATGGTCAGATTGCCGTGGGGCCGAACTCCAACGGCGCCGTGGAAGGCAGTAACTGATCAGCACCAAAGACGAACTCGACTATCTCGCCGCCCGGCTGGTCGATGGCAAGCTCACCGGAACTCCGGTGGAGGACGCCGTCGACCTCGGGCGGATCGAGAAAGCGGTCCGGGAGATCCTCATCGCGATCGGTGAGGACCCGGACCGGGACGGTCTGGTACGCACCCCGTCCCGCGTCGCCCGGGCCTACGCGGAACTCTTCGCCGGCCTCCGGGTCGACCCGGCGACCGTGCTCACCACCACCTTCGAGGCGGACCACGAGGAACTCGTCCTGGTCCGCGACATCGAGGTGCAGAGCATGTGCGAGCACCACCTGCTGCCGTTCACCGGGGTCGCGCACATCGGCTACATCCCGGGCACCAACGGCCGGATCACCGGGCTGTCGAAACTGGTCCGCCTGGTGGAGGTCTTCGCCCGGCGCCCGCAGGTGCAGGAGCGCCTCACGTCGCAAATAGCAGATCTGCTGATGGCGAAGCTGGATGCGCGCGGTGCGATCGTGGTGCTGGAGTGCGAGCACCTCTGCATGGAGATGCGCGGCATCCGGAAGGTCGGCGCGCGGACGGTCACCTCGGCGGTCCGGGGCGCGTTCCAGACCGACGGCAAGGTCCGGGCCGAGGCGATGGCACTGATCAACGCCCGCTGAGCGGGTGCGGTTCTTCGAGAAGGCGGCCTGCTGAGCGGGCCGCCTTTTTCGTACGCCGAGGGTCAGATCATCGCGCGGAACTGATTTGCCGAGTCCATCGCGGCGCGGGTCAGCTGGGTCGCCTCGTCCAGCCGGGTGCGGGCCTGCTCCAGCTGGGAGATGGCCGCCACGGTGCTCGGGTGGAACGACCCGACAGCGGTCATCCGCAGCAGCGCCAGCGACTGGTCCAGCTGGTCGGCGACCACCTGGATGCCGGTGATCGCGCGGCCGGCGCCGTCCACCGACGCGGCCAGGTTCACCTTTACCTCTTCGACGTTCGCCACGGTCTACCCCTCGCAGTCTTTGTCCGGATCGGATCAGGCGGGTTCAGCTGAACAGGGACTGCAGGCCGAGACCCATACACGTCAGCAGCACCGGGGTCAGGCAGGCGACGATGCCCACCACCGGCGTGCGATCCGGCGAGGCCCCGCCCTTCTCGGCGTCGGGGCCCCACACGAAGCCGATGGTGGCCCACCCCAGCCCGAAGGCCAGCAGCGGCATGCTGAGCCCGCACAGGAGCGTGTAGGTGGGCAGGGAGCCACTCGGTGCCACCAGGTAGAGCACGATCTGCACGAACAGCACGGCCGCGGCGAACGGGCCGTACACCAGAAGGTTGCGCGCCCATGGGCGGCCCGGACCGGCCGGCACCGGACCGATGAACGCGTGATCCGCGGCGTCCGCTGTGGTCCGGGCCTGTCGCAGCGCGGCCAGGACGGCCTCCGGTCCGCCGGTCACCGCGGCCAGCGCCGCTGCCCGCTCACCCTCATAGGGCGTCAGATCCAATTCTGGTACGCCGAAGTCGCGCACCAGCCGGGCGCGCTGCGGTGCGAGCCGCGCTCGTACCGAAGAAAGTTCTTGCCGGGCCGCGTCGATCGTCGCGGCCTGCTCCCCGGCCACCGAACTCGCCGCGCGTCGCACCGCGTCGAGTTCCCGTGCGGCGGCCAGATAGGCGGCCCAGGGCCCGGCCTCCGGCGAGACGACCTGGGCGGGCGGACCGGCCTGGCCCGAGCCCTGGCCCGAGCCCTGGCCCTGGGCCGAGCCCTGGCCCTGGGCCGAGCTCGGTTGGTAGGGCACCCGGCCGTGTTCGGTCTGCTCGGTCATGGGTGGTCGCTCTCCGGGTGGACGAAGGGGACCACGGTGACCGTGCGGTCGGTGTGGCGGTCGTGCAGCAGCGCGCGGTTCGGCCGGGGCTGCCAGTCGACCGAGCGGCTCAGCATCAGCGTCACGTCGGACTGCGGCACGTTCAGGAAGAGCAGGCCGGCCACGTCCTCGCGGCCCATGCTGCCGCCGGTCTCCTCGCCGAACCGGCGCACCCCGCGCCACCAGGACAGCAGGTGCGCGCCCCGGCTCGGCCCCTCCCGCAGCAGCTGCCGCAGGCCGCTCAGGCCACCCGGCGGTGCGGCGTCCATCCCGAACACCACCCGGTAACCCGGCTGGTCCGAGACGAGCTCGGCGGCCAGCCCGGCGGCGTCCACCACGACCACTTCCTGGCGGTGCGAGATCTCCGCGGCCAGGGCCTCGGCCAGCGCGTCACCCTCGGCGACCAGGGAGGCGATCACGAAGCGGGTGGTCCGCGGGGAATGACAGGCGGCCACACTGCGTGCCGCGGCGTCCAGCACCTCGGCGCCGGCCGCCTGGGACCCCAGGATCGCCAGGTGCCGGCCCGGCGACGAGTCCAGGGGGAACGCCGCGGTCGACAGGCTCACGTCGATCATGCGGCCGACCAGGGCGGTCGGCCGGGACGCCCGACCGGCCAGCGCGGCACGATAGGTGGGGTCGTCGGCCAGGTGCTGCTGGGCGTACCCCGCGAAGATCCGCGGCGGGACGGCCTCCGGGTCGCGGGCGCCCCAGAGCTTGTGCCGCAGGTCGCTGAGCAGTCGCTGGTCGGCGTGCGGGTCGGGGAAGCGGACCACCCGTTCGTGGCCGCGGGTGGCGCCACGGGGGCCGCCCAGACCGCCGGCGGTGTTCACCACGGCACTGCCCAGCGGCAGGCCGGCCGCCGAGTCGTTTGTCGGCTCCAGCACGTCGCCGCCGCCGGGCAGCGCGATCCGTACCGGGAACTGGCCGAAGATGGAATCACGCTTGGCGTAGAGCGCCTCGACACCGAGCACGGTCTGGCTGGCCAGCACCAGGTGTATGCCGTACGACCGGCCCTTGCGGGCCAGCGACTCGAGCAGGCTCACCGCCTCGGCGGCCGTCGGGTCGTTGCCGGCCAGCAGCACCTGGAACTCGTCGATCACGCACAGCACCCGGGGCAGTGGACGCCCCCGGCCCTCCTCGGCCGCCACCACGCGCAGGTCGGCGAAGCGGGCGACACCGGCCCGCTTGTACGCCATCGACCGGCGGCCCATCTCGGCGTCCAGCTCGCGGAGGACGGCTAGGCCGTACTCCCGGTCGGACTCGACACCGACCGCGCGGGCGTGCGGCAGCCAGGTGCGGTCGCGCTGGGTCGGCACGAACTCGGCGAAGGAGACGCCCTCCTTGAAGTCGAGCAGGTAGAGGGCCAGCTCGTCGGGGGAGTAGCGGGTGCCCAGGCCGTACAAAACGTTGATCAGGAAGGCGGTCTTGCCGGCGCCGGACCGGCCGCCGACCATCCAGTGCGGGGTCAGGTCGTTGAACCGCAGCACCAGCGGCACGTCACCGTGATGCCCGACCACCGTCTCCACCCCGCCGGCCGCGTCCGCCGACCACAGCTCCTCGGCCGGCTCCGGCAGCAGGTCGGAGAGGGTCACCCGGGACGCCGCCGCGGTGTGCGCGGCCAGCTCGTGGCAGACCGCGTCGATCAGGTGCCGCGGCGGCTCCTCGTCGAGGAAGACCGGTGCGTTGAGCCACGGCGCGTCCGGCGTCGACCCGAACGAGCCACCGGGCGGGTCGCCGACCACCGCGAACGGGTTGCGCACCGAGACCGACGTGGTGCGCGGCAGCGGGGCCTGGGTAGTTTCCGCGGTCAGCGGCGGAGGCGGCCAGCCGGCCACGATCAGGTGCAGCCCGGAATCCGGACCCTGCTGGGCCAGCGCGGCGATCCGGCGCAGCTCCTCGCCCTCGGTCAGCTCGGGCAGGCTGGCGATCACCACGAGCAGCATCCGGTCCCGCCGGATCCGGCGCGAGGTGCTGCCGCCACTGCGAGCCGGGCGCAGCCACTTCTCCGCCTCGGTGAGCACGTCCCGCAGCCCCTGCCGGTCGATCGCCGGCGGCGACATCAGGCCGGCGTCGAACAGCTCCTCGAACGGCTGGAAGACCGAGCCGCCACCGACGCCGTCCACCGCGCGCACCAGCAGCGACCCGGCCGGCGCGGCCGCGAACAGGCGCAGCAGGATCGCCCGGAGCAGGCCGAACACCCGCGGGTCGGTGGCGCTGGCGTCGACCGTGAGATGACCGGTCCCGAGCAGCGGCACGATGGCCGGGAAGCGGACGTCGTCGAGCGGCTGCGCCACCCCGATCCGGACGAACTGCGGCGACTGCCCGCCACCGAGCGGCGCCTGCGGGGTCAGCGCCTCCAAGGGCGCCCCTAGCCACCCCGGCGCGAGTTGGGCAGCGGCCACCCTCAGGTGTTCCGCAAGCCGATGCTGTTCACGCGGGTCAGCGACGCTTGGTGCGTACGCTTCCAGCGCGCCCGAGGCCGCGTCCGCTGTCGCCACCGCCTGCCGGTGCAAAGCAGCGGCCTGCCGGACCCGCAGAGCCGAATCCGCCACTGCCGTCACCTCCTGTCGCGCGCATAAAACCTATCCCAGACCTGCGGTGGTCCACGCAATGCGGTCCCGGTGCGGTCGCGAGGCCCGCGCGGGGGCCGGTCCCGGGGTATGTCCTATCAGGAGATGTCCGGAGTGTCGCCCTTCGGTGCGGGCGCGGGCGGGTGAGTGCGATTGGGCACTCGCCCTGTCGTGAAGGGAGCGCGAGGACGAATTAGTGTCGTAGGTATGCAGCCGCGTGAGCCGGAGACCGGAGTGGGCCCCACACCCCCGGCGGTCCCGCCGGTCCCGAGCCCGGTGGGCGGGGTGAAGGCGCCTCGGGGCCGGAGGGGGCGGCTGCGGAGCCGGAAGGCGCGGTTGTGGGTGGCGCTGGGGGCGGGGGTGATGGCCTTGTTGTGCCTGGGCGGCGTGGGCGTAATCGTCGCCGTCTACGACAACGCCACCGAGGTGAAGCGGTCGGACCCGAGCGCCGTTTTGGTTAGTTTTTTGGGCGCTTATCTTGCCGATCGTGACGACAAAGAGTCAACGCTGTTCACCTGCAAGGAAAACAGCGACCTAAGTCGTCTGAGTTCTTTCCGGGACGAGATCAAAAAGACTGAGGGTAAGTACTCGGTTGGAATTATGGTGAACTGGAAGAACCTGACTGTCCAGACTTCGGGAACCCGCGCCACCGCCACGGCAGACATCATAAGAACTATTTCCGGTGGAGCGGAAGAAACCTTTGATCCCTGGAAGTTCGAAATGATCGATGATGACGGATGGCGAGTTTGCTCTGCCAGTCCGATCCTATAATCTATTCGACCCAGAGAAGATTCGCAGGAACCTCGAGGGTCTGCGGAAGCCGGCCGTTCCATGACCAGCGGTACCACTCGAGTTCGGTAGCCACTCTCGCGCATACTTCACCGCTTTCGCTGGAGTACAGCTCAGTGGTAGCTCGAAGGTCGCGCTGTTCACCGCCGTCATCCAGGAGTCTGGCTATGCGGCGTCCGGTCAACGAAGAGGCTTGCTCTGCTGGTATCGGCGAACGCCGAGGTGGCTCGTCGAGTGAGACAAGTTGAGGTTTTGCCTGCGAGGTGACCCCCGGCAAGCCGGCGACGCCCAAGTCCTCCACCCACACCCGGTCGATCGGAATGAGTGCGGCGAACACTTCAGTCTGCTCGGCTTCGGCCCGGTACCATTCTGATTCCGGCATGACCGGAATGTACGTTCGACTGCCCTGGACGACCTTTTCGTCGGCGCGAAGATCGCCGCGCCAACCAAGGCCGGGAAGTCCGATGAGAACTCGGCGGCCACGTAGTTGGCCGCTCATTGTGGCCGGAACCGGAGCTATCGGCCTCGGTGGCTCGAGCCCCCAGTGTGCCTGGTCGAGAAAAGGGTCCGGGAATGAATCGTCCATCATCCTGCGTTGCCAAGAGCCGCGCCATGCTGCTGCATGAACGGAACGGGGTTGATGGCGCCTGAGCTCGATCGGTCATTGTTCATGTGAACCTCGAAGTGCAGGTGCGGGCCAGAGGAGTTTCCACTGGTGCCGACCCGGCCGATGACTTCACCAGCGGTCACTTTTTGGTTCTTCTGGACGAAGGGCTTCTGCACCATGTGACAGTAACGGGTCATCACGTTACCGGCGTGCTGGATCTCGACCATCCAGCCGCATCCGCCCTTGCCCGGATATCCGTCGACATTGCAGGTCTTCCTGCCCCGGAAGTCCTCGTCGCACTTGACCATCGAAACGATGCCGCTCGCCGCCGCGGTGATCGGCGTGTACCGACTGGCGATCAGGTCAACACCTTGATGGTTGGGTCGTTCCGGCGACCTGAAGGCGGAACCGACCTCCGCGTGCACCGGGTCCGTCCAACCCGAGGCGGCGATCTGCCCGGATACCGCGCAGGTCATCGAGGTCGAGCTGCCCACCGCGTTCGCCGCGCCGTGCGCCAACATGTTCACCAGCTGGGTGGCGACCGGCTCATGCTTGGCATACGCGTCCGGATACGCGCTGATCTGCACGGACTGCGCTGCGCGGGTGAGTGACTTCCCCTGCCAGCCCCGAACCTTCTTGAGCTTTTCGTAGAACTTCGTGGCGGCGTACTCCGGATTCCGCACCTGTGTCGGCGTTCCCCAGCCGGAACTGGGCCGCTGCTGGAACAGGCCGAGTGAGTCATGGTCGTTCCGGGAACCCAGGTTACCGAGATTGACCAGCCGGGACTCCTGCATCGCGGTGGCCACGGCGATCACCCAGGCACGCGGCGGCATCTTCAACTTCGCGCCGACGTTGATGATGATGGAGGCGTTGCGGACCTGATCGGCGCCGTATTGCTTGATGGTGGGCAGCTTGGCGTTCGCATCGATCGGGCCGGCCTCGCCGCAGCCGAACGCCGCCGCGTTCATGTTTGCCTGTTCGTCGTCCTTGTCGAGCCCGCCGAACAGAATCAGCGTGACGCTGCCGGCGCAGCAGAGCACGGCCAGCGTCGTCACCAGTGCGATGAGGAGAATGGCCTTGCGCGGCCGCCGTAGGCTCACGCGGCTTCCCAGTCGATGCCGTCGACCAGCCAGTGGCCGTCCGGGGCGACCAGGCGGAGGCTGAGCTTGCCGGAATCCATCGTGATCACCGCGTTGACCATGCTGTCGTTGACCGCGTCGACGACCGGGCGGCCGATCACCCGGCTTGCCGGGACGCCGGCCGGGTCCACGCCGCGGAGTTCTTCCGCGAGGTCGGTGGTGGCGTTCGGTAGGAGGCGATCCACCCACTTCTTCGAGGTGACACCGGTGTGGCTGACCCACGCGGAGGCGAACGCGTAGGCGACGGCGTCCGGCTGAGCCCGCCCGGGAACGGTCTTCGGCGTAGGCGGCGGCTCCGACGAGACGACACTGTCGTCATCTGACGGGTTGATGCTGATCGCCGGGGCGGGTGAACCCAGGCCCACCGTGGGCGAACCTGACTTCCCGTCCGAGAAGAGCCGGCCGACACCGACGACGGCCAGCACGATCACGGCCAGCACGAGGGCGACGCCCCACCGGCTGCGGAAGACGGCATTGAGAGCGCGTGCGATCACCCCAGACATGTGGTCACCTCGCCTCGGAGCGCACCCGCGGAGTTGCCGGTTCCTGGGTGGTGGAACCCGTCTCCGGCCGATAGATCGCATACGACGCTGGGCGTTCTGCCACGTCCGGTTCGGTCCACTCGGCGTTGCGCCGGGTACGACTCGGTGTCGGCCGTCCTGCGTCGGTCGACTCGGCGACAGGGGTGGTCTCCCGGACCGTCTCCTTGCCGTCCGGCCGTGCTGGCAGCGCGCGCCTCGAACCGTCGTTCGCCGTGGTAACGGTCGTCTCGTTGCGGGACGCCGCGGCGTGAGCGGGATCTTCAAGCCGGGCTTCAGGACGCAGGTTTCGCTGCTCGGCGAAGACCACACGCCCGTCCTTCCCGATCATCGGACGGGTGTCGCCACCCTCGGCGACGTCGAGCTTGGCTGCCTCCCGCATATCTCGGAAGAAGCGGCGATGCCACGAACCTCCGGATGCGATCGTGGCAGCGCCGTCCTTGCCACCGAGCTGTGTGATCCGGCGATAGGGACGTAGTAGCAGCCATCCGACCACGCCACAGAGCCAGACCAGCACAACCTGCAGCCAACCGGCGAGGCTGGCGGTGTTCATGATCAGGTCGACGGCAAAGAGGTAGATCGCGGCACCAGTGCCGAAGATGGCGATGTTGAAGATTGCTGCCACGACAGCATTTCCGAGGCGCCGGATGCCTGCGCTGGCGGGCCGGAGGAGTCCGACCGTTCCTAAGATTGGGACCGCAATTACTGCCCATCGGAAGATGAGGAAACCGAGAAGCACAAGAATCGAAGCGGTCAGATCAAACATCGCGAACATCAGCGCAGCAAGGGCGGCGATGAAACCCGATCCAATTCGTTCCATGCCATTCGTGCCTTGCAGGTATGAATAAGCTTCAGGGTCTTCTGTCTCGATCTGTGCTGCAAGGATCTTCCACTGATCCTTCTTGCGCTCCAGCGTGGCAGTTCGAATCGCCGGATTCTTTCGGATTTCTTCGGCTTCGTCCCAGCGCAAAGAGTATGCATCGTAGAGTGCGAGACCGTATTTTTGAGCGGTTTGGCTATCCGCCGATCCGAGGACCCCGCGCAGCCAGTTGCGGTAGAGCGTCGTTTCGGTTGCCGTGTCGCTCGCTCGGACCGCAGGCGGCCGCTTTTCCGTGCATGCGTCGGGTTTTCCGAGCTTGCATTCGCTCGGATCGGTGCTTTGGGCGGGAGGTCCAATAGCGTCGTGAATTACGCTAAGCGACGTTACAAGGCTTTGGTCGGCCAGGTTCGCTGATCGGACCGGCCAGGCCGCAATAGCCGTTACTCCGACCATGACTAGGATTGCCCAGCCAGCGGTTGTTGTGGCCGCTCCCATGTCGGCTTGCCGGGAACGCCACATCAGGTAGATGCCAACGATTGCAAGCGTGATCACGCCGAATACGGTGAATACTTTTTGATAAACCGCCGTGGTTGCCTGCTCGACGAGTGTGTCGGCCCATCCCCACAGCGACTGGGGATCCCAGGCCCGTTCGCGAAGTGCGTTCGAGGCTCCGATGACGGCAGTCGCCACCATGAATTCGCCATTCGCGATGGTTGACTCGACTCGGGAATCGGCTTCGGTGATCGGTGCCGCGCATCCGGCTTCTTGGTCGTAGTTCGGAAAACTGTAGCCAGCATATCCGTAAAGCGTGTACATGCCCTTGGGGCCAGGCTCGTTTGAGGCCTGTGGCCTCTCGGCAAACCAGCCTGCGAGGCCAGAGTCGGGGGTAGTTGCGGTTGGAGCGCTCTGGCAGGAGGCTTTCTCGCCGACGCTCTCCTTGAGCCGGCTGACGCACTGGCGGAAATCGCCCTGCCACTCTTCAATGCTGCAAGCGCCGCCCGGCGCCTTGCCCGGCGCGGCATAGGCGCTCGATGGGGCGGCGACCGCCCAAGCGATCGACGCCACCACCATCACAACCAAAGCCGAAAATAGCGCCAACCCCCGCCGCACCATCTCAAACCTCCAGGTCGGATGGGAGCGGCACCACCGTCGGCTGCGCCGCTCCAGGCGTCGTATCCAGGTGCTCCAACAACCCGTCGACATACGAGACGTCGACGCGAACCTTCTGGACCCGACCGTCCACGTCCCGCATCACGAACTCGCGGAAGCCCAGCCGGTGCTGGGACGACGTGTCGACCTGGGACAGCGACGCGAGGGTCGCTTCGTACCCGTCGTGTACCGGGACCCGCAGCAACCGCAACGCTTCGGAAGCGATCTCCTGGTCTTCGGCGATCCGGCCGACGAAGACGGTGGAGACCAGGTTCTGCACGTCGAGGCCGAGGATGTCGCGCGGGTTCTGCGAGGCCACCATCGCGGCCAGGTTCCACTTCCGGGAGTCGCGGGCGAGCCGGACCAGGAACGACCGGCCGGACCGCCAGCCCTCCATGAAGTGCGCCTCGTCGAGGCCGACCATCTTGCGGGACGACATCGAGCCGCCGTAGCAGCGCCGGACGGCGAGCCGGTGCGCGGTGTGCAGCATCGGCAGTGCCAGCGACTCCTCGGCCGACCAGTACTCCCGCTCGATCTTCAGGTCGGGTAGTCGCAGACCGGCCATGGTGATGACGGTGAGCGCGGCGTCCGCACCGAGCAGGTGTGCCGGCGGCCGGCCGAAGAAGAGCAGCGCGAGCGGCATCTCCGCGGTGTCCAGCAGCAGGTTGGCCAGCTCGCGGCCCTCGTCGTTGTCCAGCTGCTGCAGGGTGGTGACCACGTCGTCGAGGGTGGACGTCTCCTCGGCCGGGACCTGGCGTACCGCGTGCCGCAGCAGCGTCGCGGTGGACGCCTCCTTGGCGACCTGCGGCGGCACCAGCATCGAGCAGATGTCCTGGACCAGCATGCGGCGTTCGGCCCGCGCGTTGGAGACCGCGATCTCGTACTCCCGGTCGCCGGGGGCGCCGGTGGAGAACTCGGAGCGGACCGGGGTCGGGATCAGCGCGTACGGAGCGAGCGTCCCCTGCTCGGAACCGGTCAGGTTGATCACCCGGCTGTACGGCTTGAGCTCCGGCATCGAGCACAGCCGGGCGAGCGGCCCGGACGGGTCGAGCAGGGTCACCTGCACGCCGCGGCGGGCGTTGAGATAGCCGAGCGCGCCCATCAGCGTGGACTTGCCACCACCGGGTTCGGCCACGAAGACGCCGAGCCCGGAGCGTTCCCGCACCTCCATCGGGAAGTGCAGGTCGAGGAAGACCGGCCGGCGGCAGGTGCCCGCGGTACGCCCGATCAGGTCGCCACGCCGGTCACCGACCGTGGAAGCGGCCTGCGGGAGTGCCGCCGCGAGCAGCTTGACCGGCATCCGCCGGACGTACCCGGTGTTGGCGATCGGCTCGCCCGGGATGAACTCGCGGGCCAGCTGGTCCTGGTTCTTCGGGTGCTGCAGCGAGATCCGCAACTCCCGGGAGTACAGCTGGATCAGCCGCCGGGCGCGTTCCAGGCACTCCTCGCGGTTGGCGCCGCTGACCGCGATCCGGTGCCAGCCGTGCGCCCGGGCCGAGTCGGTGGGCAGCCCGGTGGTCATCTCGTCGCCGATCACCAGCGCGCGCTTGGCCAGGCGTTCCAGCTCGGGCGGCGCGTCGATGCCGTGCTCGGCGTAGTCCAGCTGCTGTGAGCGGATCATCCGCAGCCGGTGCTCGAGGTTCTTGAACGAGCTGTTCGAGCCGAGGATGTCGAGCCGGGAGGAGAGCTCCATCGGCCACGGCAGGCGCTCGTGGAAGTGCATCCACGGCTCGTGCTTCTCCGGGATCTCCAGCGGTTCCATCCGGCCGACCGAGAGCACCGCGACGTGGCGTTCCTCGCCGGTCATCCGGTTGACCAGCTTGACCGTGGAGCCGTACGGCGTGCGGTACCGCTCCACCTGCTCGGTCAGCGCGAGCAGGTCGCCGGTCTCCCAGTGGCCGTTGGAGACCGGGGAGAGCAGGCCGGGCGGGGCCATGCCGAGTGCCACCGAGCGGAACAGCAGCCATTCCAGCTCCTGCGGGGTGACCCGCCGGCCGCGCATGCCGAACGCGTTGAGCACCTCGTCGAACTGCTCGACGGTACGACCGAGCTTGCGCCGCTCGTTCTCGGACGTGCCGCGGCCGAAGGCGCGCAGGACCCGCTCGGAGAACGTGTCGCCGAGCGAGCGCCGGGCGAACGTGACACCGAGGTACGTCTGCCCCTCCGCGTGGTTCACCGAGAGCAGGTGCCGTTGCGCCGCGACCAGGTGGTCCGACCAGGACGTCCCGCCGTGCACGTCGGGCAGCGGCTTGGCGGTGAACGAGTCGACGGTGCGGGCCCACTCGTCGGCCGGGAACGGCCGGGTGGTGCGCCGCAGGTGCAGCCGGAACCCGGCCAGACCGGCGTACTGCTCGGAGATCGCGCTGAGCAGCGCCTCACGTTCCGCGTCGGGGCGGAACGCCCAGCGGACCTCGGGCAGGTAGTACCAGGCCGTGACGGTGCTCTGGGTGAACGTGAGGTGCCCGGCGATCTCGCTGATCGCCAGCTCGATCGAGGGGTCGCGGTCGTTGAACTTGAGCTTCTGCGGGCGCAGCGGCACCGGCTTCTGGGCTTTCGGCTCCCGGCCGCGGGACGGGTCCCGGCGGGCCGGCGCCTTCTCCTTGCGCCGGGCGGGTGCCTTCTCCGGGACCGGCACCGGCAGGGCGGCCGCGACGGGCTCGGGAGCCGGCGGCAACTCGGCGGGAGCGGCGACACTCTGCCAAAGGGCCGGGGCCGGCGCCGGGGTGGGAGCGGGCTGCGCGGCTTTCGGCGGCCACTCGTCGTACTCGGACCAGTCGTCGGCGTCCGGGTCGTCGGGCACCGCGGCGGGTTCCGGGAAATAGTCCGGCTCCGGGCCGGCCGGGGCCCGGGTGAACGGCGCGCCCTGCCAGCCGTCGGCGGCGGGCGGCTCGGCGACCGGCGGCTCCGCGATCGGGGCGGCCGGCAGCGGCACCGCACGGGATCCGTTCGATCCGCCGGATCCGTTGGCACGGCGGCCGTTGGTCTCCTCCGGGTTTGCCGGAAGATCACTCGGACGGGTGGCCGGGATCGGCCGGGCGGGCGTGCTGGTGCCGCCGAAGAGATCGAGGAACGGCGAGTCGATGTCCAAGGTGGTGTCGACCGGGGCGCCGTGCGAACGGACCGCGTTCGGTGCCTGGAACACTCCCACGCCACCGTGACCGGGGGCGGTGACCAGCTCCTCGACCTCGTCGAGGGAGTCCGGCGAGGAGTAGTTGTCCGAGCGCACACCGTTACTCTGCCTGCCCGGCGACGACTCACCTCCGCGGGGATGCCCCTGCGACGGATTCCCGCTGGTCATACCAACTCCTCCCGAACCCGAATGCGCGTAGCGACAAGCCTCGGGTCGCGTCGCTCGATGGCGGGCTCGCGGGTGCGGCGCCAGTCGGTGAGCGCGGTGCGGATGACCATCCGGGCCGGCCGGTCCGGATCGACATGCCGGAACACGTACGACGTCGTCACCATGGCCAGGGCGATCTCCCAGGCCGGGAACGGGTCGAATTCGAGCGTGAGGAAGTAGTGAATGACCATGAAGAGCGGCACCAGCACCACGAACATGCCGTACTGCGCGTACGGCAGGTGGACGGGCAGCGTGTACCCGGGCGGGCCGAGATAGACCAGGCGGGCCCGGTAGATGTCGTCGTCGGTCCGGAGCCGCATCTCAGTTGAAAATCAACTTGATCAGGTAGTCACCGAGGAAGAAGAGCGTCGCGGCGCCGGCTATGAAGGCCAGGCCCACGATGGCGATCGCCGAGCTGGTGAGCACCTTGGAGATCTCACCGCGGCTGGCGCGGCCGATGAAGATGACCCCCAGCACGGCCAGCAGGATCGGCGCGACGTTGCTCGCGAAGAAAGTGACGATGCCTGAGGTGTTGATGCCCTTGGGGTCGGCGGCGGCGGCGAGCACAGTGCTCTGGAACGCCGTCGTGACCTGTCCGGCGAGCTCGGTGGCGATCATCGGTAAACCTCCCCGTGTCCGGTATGGGGGGTACGGACACGCTGCAGTGGTGAAGCCGTTCGGCAACGCCCATATCGTGCTGCCTGTAGCTCACCACGTCGAGTGAGCCGTTCGGGCATTGCCATGCTCGTCTGCTCTCTTCGGTCACTTCATGATGCCCAAGACCGAAGAGTACGGCTCGTACTTGCGAGCAACAAGCGTCCGTTTCGTTACTCAAGGTGAAGGAGTGGTTGAATCTGAGTCATCACGTATCGTACACCTGTTCGAACGACCCTTGCCCCGTACTCTCTACGGGTGCCGACTCCGCCGACAGAAGCGCAGGTCACCAGCGCTGAGCTGCTGCACCGGGATCACCCGGTCGTGATGGGCGTCCTGAACGTCACCCCGGACTCCTTCTCCGACGGCGGGCGGTACGCCGACCTGGGCGCCGCCGTCGAACATGGCATTTCTTTGATGCACCAGGGCGCAAACATCGTCGATGTCGGTGGCGAGTCCACCCGCCCCGGCGCCGAGCGCGTGGACGCGGCGACCGAGGCGGCCCGGGTCGTGCCGGTGATCGAACAGCTCGCCGCCGCGGGCGTCCCGCTGAGCATCGACACCACGCGAGCCGCGGTCGCCGAGGCCGCCCTCGCGGCCGGCGCCATGGCGATCAACGACGTCTCCGGCGGTCTGGCCGATCCGGGCATGGCCGCGGTCGCCGCGGCGGCCGGCTGCCCGTGGATCCTGATGCACTGGCGCGGGCACTCCCGCGACATGCAGCAGCTCGCCAGCTACCGGGACGTGGTCACCGAGGTGCGCGACGAACTGCGGGCCCGGGCCGACGCCGCGATCGCGGCAGGTGTCGATCCCGGTCAGATCGTTCTCGACCCGGGGCTCGGGTTCGCGAAGAACGCGGAACACAACTGGGCACTCAGCGCCCGCCTGGACGTCCTCGTCGACCTCGGTTTCCCGGTGCTCTTCGCGGCCAGCCGCAAGACCTACCTGGGCCGGCTCCTCGCTGGTCCGGACGGCACGCCGCGCCCGGTCGACGGCCGCGAGGCGGCCACTCTCGCCACCTCACTGCTGGCCGCCGCCGCCGGCGCCTGGGGCGTCCGGGTCCATGAGGTCCGCGAGACCGTCGACGCACTGGCCGTCTGGCGCGCCACCGGATCGCCGCGACTCATGACAAACCAGATTTCGTACGGCGGGGAGCCGAGCTGACGTGCCACCTGGAGCGAGGGAGAGACCGTTGACCGGACGGATCACGCTGACCGGCCTGCGCGCCCGCGGCCACCACGGCGTGTACGACTTCGAGCGCGAGCAGGGCCAGGACTTCGTCGTGGACGTACACCTGGATCTTGATCTTGAACGTGCCGCGGTGACCGACGACGTGGCGGACACCGTGCACTACGGCGAATTGGCCTCCGCGCTGGTCGGGGTGCTCACCGGTGAGCCGGTCAACCTGCTGGAGCGGCTCGCCGACCGGTTGCTCGACGTCTGCCTGGCCGACCCGCGGGTGGTCGCCGCCGAGGTCACCGTGCACAAGCCGCAGGCGCCGATCCCGCACGAGTTCGCCGACGTCGCGGTGACCCTGCGCCGTGAGCGCGCCCGGTGACCCGCGCCGTGCTGTCGCTGGGCAGCAACCTCGGTGACCGGCTGGAGCACCTGCGCGCGGCGGTGGCCCTGCTCGGCGGGAGCGTCCGGCAGGTGTCCGGGGTGTACGAGACGCCGCCGTGGGGCGACACCGGGCAGCCGCCGTACCTCAATGCCGTGCTCCTCGCCGAGGACGCGGCCGCGACCTCGCGCGACTGGCTTGCCCGCGCCCGCGCGTGCGAGGCGGCCGAGGGTCGCGAGCGGGACCCGGAACGCCGGTACGGCCCGCGCACCCTCGACGTCGACGTGCTGGCCGTGTGTGACGCCGAAGGCCGGGCGGTGACCAGCGACGACCCCGAGCTGACCCTGCCGCATCCGCGCGCCCACCTGCGCGCCTTCGTGCTGCGCCCGTGGCTGGACCTGCAGCCCGGCGGCGAGCTGCCGGGACACGGCCGGATCGCCGATCTGCTGACTGTGCCGGAACTCGCCGCCGACGTCGCCGCAGTGACGCCGCGTCCGGATCTGTCGCTAGAGTCGACTACGTGAGCGCCAATCCCGACGGTTCCCCGAGCGGGCGCCGGACCGACCCGTCACTGCAGCCGACGAGCGTCTCGGCTCTGGTGGTCGCCGCACTGGTCGGCGCGGCCCTCGGCTGGCTGCTGCTCGGATACAACCAGGTGTTCTACCGGCTCACCCCGCTGCCGTGGACGGCCGCGATCGTGCTGTTCGGGCTCGCCTTCGCCGAGGCCTATCTGGCGCACAACACCGGCGCCCGGATCCAGCGCAAACCCGGCGCACCGCGCGTCGAGCCGCTGGTGGTGGCGCGGTATGTCGCACTCGCCAAGGCATCCTCGCTGGTCGGCTCGCTCACCGGTGGCTTCGCCGCGGGCGTGCTCGCCTGGCTGGCGCTGGAGCCCACCGACGCCGCCCAGTCGGACGTGCCGACCGTGGGCACCACGCTGTTCGCGGCCGCGGCGCTGGTCGGCGCCGCGCTCTGGCTGGAGCGCACCTGCCGGGTGCCGGACCGGCCCGATCGGGAGGACGACGGCTCCGACCGTCCGACCGGTCGCCGCTGACGTGCGGACTCGTCGTCGGCGGGTCTGAACTGAGTCCGCTTCGTATCCGTACTCTGTGCGGCGGGCGGGCTGTCCCGGAGTAGCGTGCGCCTCGAACCGCTCGTGGAGGCGTAAGGAGGCGCGGACCATGGCGTACGACGACACCACGATGCGTCGGCCGGGTGAGAGCACGGCCGAGAACGATCCGGCTGCGTACCGTCGCCGCGTGCAGTTCGAGGACGCCGTGGCGGGTGGGACGCTCGACCAGTCGTTGGCAGCGCCGGTGACCGCGATCCCGGCTGCCGGTCCCGCCGAGGACGACGGCCGCGACCGGCTCGGGGTGCACCTGGGCTGGGAGGTCGTCCTCCTGGTGGTCGCCGGTGTGCTCGGTTTCCTGCTGTGGCGCGAGGACTCCGCCGCCCTGCAGCGGCCGGCGCTGGACGGCCTGCTGGTCGCCGGCGCGGCGATCGGCCTGGTCGCGCTCGGCGCCGGGCTGTCGCTGCGGGCCGGCGTGCCGAACCTGGCGATCGGCCCGATCGTGCTGGCCGCCGAGTTCCAGTTCGCCGAGAACGGCGACAAGGGCATCCTCCAGGCGCTCGTCCCGGCCCTGATCATCGCGGCGGTCGGCGGCCTGATCGTCGGCGCGCTGATCCTGCTGCTGCACGTGCCCGGCTGGGCGGCCACCCTGGCCGCCGCGTTCGGAGTGATCACTTTCGACCAGCTCCGGGTCGACCCGGTCGCGGTGCAGGGCACCTGGGAGCCCACCGACCGCGCGTTCCTGCTCTTCGGCGGCTTCGCGATCCTGGCCGTGCTCGGTGGCGGGCTCGGCGCGATCGGCCCGGTGCGCCGGTTCTTCGGCCGGATGCGCCCGGTCGGCGACCCGGCCGCCCGGCGTGGCTCCGCCGTGGTGCTGCCGGTGCTGCTGGCGCTGATCTTCTCGTCGGTCTTCGCGGCCGGCGCCGGCGTGATCCTGGCCGGCAACACGGCCGACCCGATCCGGCCCGGCACCGGGCTGGAGTGGACCGGTATCGGCCTCGGGCTGGCCCTGCTCGGCGGGACCAGCGCATACGGCCGGCGCGGTGGCATCTTCGGCACGCTCTTCGCGGTCACCGGGCTGACCCTGTTCTTGGACTATCAGACCCGCCGGGAGCTGGACATCTCGCTCTTCGCGATCGCCGGCACGGTGTTCATCGCCGGGCTCGTCGCCACCCGGATCGTCGAGTCGTACGGTCGCCTGGCCGGTGCGGCCGCCGCCGCGGACTGGAACGCCGCGCCGTCCGGCGGCCTCACCACCTGGTCGCCGACCCTGCCGGAAACCTGGAACACGCCGGCCGCCCCGGCCGCGCGCAGCGACCGGTGGGACGACGGACCTTGGGGCGCCACCCGCTGAAAGTATGCTTTCGGACATGACCATGCCCGGCTTCGCCGAACTCGACGCCCTGCCCACCGAAGAGCTGCGGGAGCGCGCTTTCGCCAAGGCCCGCGAGCACCACGACGTGCGCTTCTTCTGGTCGGTGCTGAAGCACCTGCCCGACTCCGACGAGGCCGCGTCCCTGGACGGCGCGCCCAACTCGATCGGACCGACCGTGGACGAGGCCGTCGCGCTCTGGCGTGAATTCGAGGGCCGCGACCTGGGCGCTCAGGAGCCGCTGCTGCGGGCCGCGTTCATCGACTATCTGAGTAAGTAGGGCGTCGCGGGCATCAATCGCCGCCCTCTGGGCATGTAGTGACGCCCATCGTTTGAGAGCGTGGCCCCGCTGGGAATAGCGGGGCCATGGCTCTCGGAAACAGATACAAGACCGCGCCCGGCGCGGGCACCCTCGCCGCGCTCATACTCGTGCTGGTCTTCGGCAGCCCCTGGTACGGGGACTGGGCCGCGGACAACACCAACCCGAACACGGCGGGCGGCTGGTGGCTGCGCCTGCTGCACTGGCCGGCCTGGACGTTCGACACCTCGGAGTCGCTGCGCGACGTGATCGTCGGCGACCT
Organism: Actinoplanes awajinensis subsp. mycoplanecinus; assembly: GCF_001509495.1. Lineage (NCBI taxonomy): Bacteria > Bacillati > Actinomycetota > Actinomycetes > Micromonosporales > Micromonosporaceae > Actinoplanes > Actinoplanes awajinensis. The sequence continues at coordinate 58,974 of NZ_LLZH01000290.1, forward strand.
CAAGGCGATTCTGCTCGTCGTGCTGACCCTGCTCTTCCTCTACCTGCTGCCCGGCTCGCAGCTGGCCCGGGCCCGCGGCACGATCAGCCAGTTCTTCGCCGGCTGGGCCGCGTACATCTTCGCGGGCGGGTTCGCCGCCCTGCTCGCCACGCTCTTCCTGACCAACCCGTCGCTGATCAGCGCGTTCAACGCGGCTGGCAGCGGAGCGAGCTACGGCTTGTTCGTCGGCTGGATCGTCGGCCTGGCCACCCTGGGCGGCCGCCGCGGGACCCGATGAGCCGAGCGGGACCGGCCCGGACGGCGCTCTCGCCACCGGCTGACGGCCGCTCGACGGATGTACCGAACGCCGGGTCGGTGTATGCCACCCGGCGTTCGGCCGTTTCGTCCCGGGCGCACTCTCGGTAACATCAGCGCCCATGCCGGAACGCGACTCTCAAGCGGGACACAGTGCACGCCTGCTCCGCGGCCTGGTCTGGGCGGGCGTAACTCTCGCCCCGCTGGCCGCGGCCGTGGTGCTGCTCGGTGGGAACTCGAACTCGGCGCGCTTCGCGGTGCTGCTGATCGCGGTCAGCGTCGTGCTGATCGGCGCGTCGGTGCTGATCCGCAGCGATCCGGTGTTGCTTCGGATGGATGTCGAGGATCGCGTCGCGGAAGAGATGGACCGGCTCCGCAAGGAGCTGAAGGCGGAGATATCGACGCCGGCCGGTGGGCCGGATCCGCATCGACCACCCCTGACGCCACGCAAGCCGGGCGGCCGGGCGCAGGTCGGCGCCGCCACGGCGAGTGGTTACGGTCCGCAGTCAAATGGCAGCGCTGAGCATGGAGTCGGCTTCGGCCCGGAGAGCGGCTTCCCACCGGACAACGGCTTCGGCCCGGACGGCGGCTTCGTCGCCGACGGTTTCGGCCCGGAGGGTGGCGCTCAGGACGGTTTTACGCCGGACGACGGCTTCGTCCCGGATGGCGGGCCCAACGGCTTCGCGCCGGCGGGAAGTTTCAGCCCGGGCGGCCGCCCGCCGCAGGGCGCCTTCAACGGCCGGCCCTCCTTCATCGAACAGCCGGGCTACGACGAGCCCGGTTTCGACGATCAGCAGGGCTTCGACCCTCAGCCCGGCTTCGACGAGCCGGCCACCTACGGTCCGGGCTCCAACGGCTACGACGCCGAGCTCGGTTACGGCGACCAGCAGAACGACTACTACGACGAGTACGGCCAGCCCAGCGCGCCCGCTCCGGAACCGGTCCGGGGCAACGGCGGCCGTGCCGTGGTCGCGGGCAGCGCCCGCCCGATGTCCCCCGGTGGTCCGGCGGGACGCGCGTCGGCCGCGGTACCCGCCGGTTCCGCCTCGGTCGGCGGCCCGGCCGCCGGTTCCGCCTCGGTGGGCTCGGCCTCGGTCGGTGCGGTGGTGGCCCCGCCCGGCGGCTCGATGCCACGGCAGCGCGGTGCGGCCTCGGTGCCGATGCCGGCCGCGGGCGCGGCCCGGGCCTCCGTGGCACCCCCGCCGGGCCCCGGCGGCATGCCCGTCGGCCCGGGCGGCAGCGGTATGGGCGGTCCCGGCGGGAACGGCATGCCCGGCCCGGGTGGCATGCCCGGCCCCGGCGGGATGGCCGGCCCGAACGGGATGGCCGGGCCCGGCTCGGCGCGGCCCGGTATGCCCGGCCCCGCCCGTGCCGGAGTCCCCGGCCCGAACGGCCCCGGAATGCCCGGACCCGGTATGCCCGGCCCAGGCGCCCCCGGTGTGATCCCCAGTCAGGTCCGCGGCGTTTACGGCTCCGGCGGCCAGACCGCCATGTCCGGCCCCCCGCGCGCCGCAGCCGCCGTCCGCCCCGGCGGCCCTGGCGGCCCCGGCGGCCCTGGCGGCCCCGGCGGCCCTGGCGGCCCCGGCGGCCCGGGATACGGCCGCCCCGACGGCTACACCGGACCCACCAACCCGAACTCCGGCCCTCCCGGCACCGAATTCGGCTACCAGGACCCCGCTACCGGCGGCTACCAGGACCCGGCCGCAGGTGGCTACCAGGACCCGGCGACCGCTGGTTACCAGGATCCGGCCGCGGGTGGCTACCAGGACCCCTCCACCGGCGGGTACCACGATCCGGCCACCGGCGGATACCACGACCCGGGCACCCCGCCCGGCTACGTCCAGGACAACGCCTACGGCCCGGACAACACCTACGGCCCGGGGAGCAACACCTACGGTCCCGAGGTCGGCCCGGGGAACGGCTACGGCCCCGACAACGGCTACGACCCCGAGGCCGGTTACGGACCCGGCTACGGCCCCGAGGACGGCTACGACCCGGACAGCGGTGGCTTCCCCACCAACCCGGAAGACTCCGCCCAGTACAAGGCTCGCCGCCACCGCCCCTCGGCCAACGACACCAACGTCGGCTCGCTGGCCGATTTCGCCAACATGCCCGGCTACCGAGGTGACCCTCCGGACCAGAAGAACTGGTGACCTGACCGCCCGGCAGCTGGCGAAGCTGCCGGGCCCGGTGACGACCCCGAAGAACCGGGCGCCTACTTGTCGATGTCGCCGACCACGAAGAACATCGACCCGAGGATGGCGATCAGGTCCGGCACCAGGCAGCCGGGGATCAGGGTCGCCAGGGCCTGCACGTTCGCGTAGGACGCGGTCCGCAGTTTCAGCCGCCACGGCGTCTTCTCGCCCCGGGACACCAGGTAGTACCCGTTCACCCCGAGCGGGTTCTCGGTCCACGCATACGTGTGGCCCTCCGGGGCCTTGACCACCTTGGGCAGCCGGACGTTGACCGGGCCGCCGATCCGTTCCACCCGGTCCAGGCACTGGTCGACCAGGTCGAGGGAGACCTGCGTCTGCTCGAGCAGCACCGCGAACCGGCTGTGGCAGTCCCCGGCGGTCCGGGTCACCACGGGCACGTCGAGTTCGTCGTAGGCCAGGTACGGCTCGTCCCGGCGTACGTCAAAATCCAGACCGCTCGCCCGGGCCACCGGACCGGACGCGCCGTAGGCGGCGGCGTCGGCGGCCGACAGGACGCCGACACCGACGGTCCGCGCCATGAAGATGTCATTTTTGTGGATGATCCGGTCCAGGTCCGGCATCCGTTTGCGGACCGCCGCGACCGCCTGCCGGGCCCGCTTCGTCCACCCGGCCGGGACCTCCTCCTTGAGGCCGCCGACCCGGTTGAACATGTAGTGGATCCGGCCGCCGGAGACCTCCTCCATGACCGCCTGCAGCGTCTCCCGTTCCCGGAACGCATAGAACATCGGCGTGATCGCGCCGATCTCCAGGGGGTAGGAACCGAGGAACATCAGGTGGTTCAGCACCCGGTTCAGCTCGGCGAGGGCCATCCGCAGCCAGATCGCCCGCTCGGGCACCTCGATCCCCATCAGCCGCTCGACGGCGAGCACCACGCCGAGCTCGTTGGAGAACGCGGACAGCCAGTCGTGCCGGTTCGCCAGCATGATGATCTGCCGGTAGTCCCGCACCTCGAACAGCTTCTCCGCCCCGCGGTGCATGTAGCCGACGATCGGATCGCAGTCGACCACCCGCTCGCCGTCAAGGGTCAGCTTCAGCCGGAGCACACCGTGCGTCGATGGATGCTGCGGCCCGATGTTGAGAACCATGTCCGCCGTCTCGAGCCCGGACCCGGTCCCGACCGTCATCTCCCGCAGCGAATCAGTCACCGACGCATCGTCCCACGCCCCCGGCCCGGTCCGTCTCAGCCCGCCGCTCGCGACCGTCCGCCCGAGGCAGGCGTCCGCTCCCGGCAGGCGATCCCCGCACGGTCGCCGTCCGAGATGCCAAGACTCCTTTGGTACGACAATGAGCACACCCACCGCACGCCCCCGGGTCGGCAGGAGCCCGCGCCCCCACGACCGGGAGAGGGCGCCCTAGGCGAGGGGGAGGTCGAGGTTGATCGGGTGCCAGAGCCACCAGTGGTCGCCCAGGCCGGTGGTGGCGGTCAGCTCGGCGGCGGCACCGGCGGTGGAGAGGGCCCGCAAGTAAGCCATCGGGTCGGTGGTGGCCAGGGACAGCGGTGGGCGCGCGCCGCTGATGCCGAGCGCGTCCAGGGCCTCACGCTGGCGGACCAATCGGTAGGGGTGACCGGCCGCCGCCGCGAGCGAGTCGACGGCCACGTGGGCGGTCACGTCGCAGCTGCCGTCCGGGATCGGCGGGACCTGGCGGCCGTCGCGGAACCCGGTCAGCGTGCCGAAGGGCGGGCGCTCGTCACGGCGGTGCCCGTAGTCGATGCAGAGCGCGGCACCCCGCCGCACCCGGTCCACCGCCTCCGACCAGGCGGCATCCCGGCTGGCACCGACCTCGATCCGCCCCGGGGCACGATCGTCTCGGCCCGCACCGGCCGCCTCTCGGGCCGTGCCGAGCTCGCCCTGGGCCGCGCCGATCTCACCCGGCCACCAGCGGCTTGCCCAGAAGAGTTCGGCCGGGTCGGCCGGGCCGCCCAGGGTCTCGGCGCCGGTGTGCCGGTCGACGAGGACCTTTCGCAGCCGGCCCTGCTCGTCGGTCTCGACCACGTCGAGGGGCACGTTGTCCAGCCACTCGGTGGCGAGCAGCAGCCCGGTCACCACCTGCGGCACGTCCGGGCGCCAGCGGATCGCCGGGTTCAACCCGTCCGGCCGGGGTGCCTTCTCGACCGCGACCGGGCGGACCCGGGCGGCCAGCTCGGCGGGGAGCAGCGCGCACAGCGCGGAGAGCAGCTCGCCCCGCCCGGCGCCCACGTCCACCAGGTCGAACGTGGCCGGATGCCCCAGCGCGGCGTCGACCCGCTCGACCACCCGCAGCAACGCACCGGCGAACAGCGGCGACGCGTGCACACTGGTCCGGAAGTGATCAGCGGGACCGGACTGTGGACGCACGAAGAACCCGTCGGTCCCGTAGAGGGCCGACTGCATCGCCAACCGCCATCCGATCCCCGCCATGACGCCAGCCTAAGCGCGACACCGCCCCGCTCCGGGCATCGGCTGGCGCCTACGGCTGTCTCCCGGCCGTCGAGACAGCCGCCAGCGCCAGCCGGGACCCGGCGGCCGGGCAGCCACCGGAACCCGGCTGGGCCTCAGGGGTGTCTCAGAGCGTCCGATACACCTCTGAGAGCCAGCCGGGGGACGGTGACGAACGGCTGGTGCGGTTGTTCACACGTGGTTGCTACGAGCGTGTTACGACGGCGCATACTGGCGCTCGACCGGTACCCCGAGACGAGGACTGGATCCATGAACACATTGACCGTGGGCCTGATCGGCGCCGGGCGAGTGGGCGCCGTGCTGGGTGCGGCGCTGAACGCGGCCGGGCACCGGGTGGTCGCCGCCGCCGCGGTCTCCGCCGCGTCGCGGGACCGGGCCGCGCGCCTGCTGCCGGACGCCGCGATCCTGCCGGCCGACGAGGTCGCCCGCGCCGCCACCGACCTGCTGCTGCTCGCCGTGCCGGACGACGCGCTGCGCGGGGTGGTCGCCGGGCTGGCCGGCACCGGGGCGCTGCGGCCCGGGCAACTCGTCGCGCACACCTCCGGCGCGCACGGGCTCGACGTCTTCGGCGACGTGAACGGCATGGCCCTGCACCCCGCGATGACCTTCACAGGTGCGGACTCCGACGTGGCCCGGCTGCCCGGGATCGCCTGGGGGGTGACCACTCGGGACCGGGTGTTCGCCACCCGGCTGATCGCCGACCTGGGCGGAGTGCCCGAGTGGATCGCCGAGGACGCCCGGCCGGTCTATCACGCGGCGCTCGCGCACGGTGCGAACCACCTGGTCACCCTGGTCAACGAGGCGGCCGACGTGCTGCGCGCGGCGGGTGTCGAGGAGCCCGCGCGGGTGCTCACCCCGCTGCTGACCGCGGCGCTGGACAACGCCCTGCGGATGGGTGACGCGGCGCTGACCGGGCCGGTCTCCCGCGGTGACGCCGGCACGGTGGCGAAGCATCTGGCGCGGATGCCGGCGCCGGCCGTCCCGGCGTACCTGAGTCTGGCCCGGCGCACCGCGGACCGCGCCATCGCGTCCGGGCGGCTGCGCCCGCACGACGCCGCGGCCCTGCTCGACGTGCTGTTCCAGGCCGCGGCGGCGCAGCTGACCAGAGAAGCGGCGCTGACCGGAAATGACGCCAGCGAGACGATCGTGGGGAGCCCGGCATGACCCAGGTGGTGCACACCCGCGACGAGCTGGCGGCGGCACTCGACAAAGCCCCGCTCGACCAGGCGGCCAGCGGGATCGCGGTCGTGATGACCATGGGCGCACTGCACGACGGGCACCGGGAGCTGATCCGGGTGGCCCGGCAGAGTTCCGCGTTCGTGGTCGTGACGATCTTCGTGAACCCGCTGCAGTTCGGGCCGAACGAGGACTTCGAGAAGTATCCGCGGACCCTCGCCGAGGACCTCGAGGCCTGCCGTGCGGAGGGGGCCGCGCTGGTCTTCGCGCCGTCGCGGGACGACGTCTACCCCGGCGGGCCGCCGTCGATCACGATGAACCCCGGGCCGCTCGGCGCGATCCTGGACGGCGCCAGCCGCCCCGGCCACTTCGCCGGCATGCTCACCGTCGTCGAGAAGCTGCTCCGGCTCACCCGCGCCGAGGTCGCCTACTTCGGCGAGAAGGACTTCCAGCAGCTCGCGCTGATCAGCCGGATGGTTGTCGACCTCGAACTCGGTGTGCGGATCGTGGGCGTGCCGACCGTACGGGAAAAGGACGGTCTGGCGCTCTCCAGCCGCAACCGATTCCTCTCGCCGGAGGAACGACGGTCCGCTCTCGCTCTTTCCCGCGCGCTGCGCGAGGGCGCGGCGCACGGTGATCCCGAAGCGGTCCTGGCCGCGGCCCACAAGATCTTGTCGGAGGAGCCCGGGGTACGCCTGGACTACCTCGAACTGACCGGTCCCGATCTGGGCGCGGTCCCGGACGACGGCCCGGCCCGCCTGCTCGTGGCGGCCAAGGTCGGCACCACCCGCCTGATCGACAACGTCCCGATCGCACTCCGGAAGGCAGTCTGATGCTCCGCACCATGCTGAAGTCGAAGATCCACCGGGCCACCGTGACGCAGGCCGACCTGCACTACGTCGGTTCGGTGACCGTCGACCTCGACCTGATGGAGGCGGCCGACCTGCTGCCGGGCGAGCAGGTGGCGATCGTCGACGTGACGAACGGCGCGCGACTGGAGACCTACGTGATCGCCGGTGAGCGGGGTAGCGGCGTGCTCGGCATCAACGGCGCCGCCGCGCACCTGGTGCACCCCGGCGACCTGGTCATCCTGATCTCCTACGGTCAGATGGACAGCGCCGAGGCGCGCACCTATCAGCCCCGCGTGGTGCACGTGGACGCGGACAACCGGGTGATCGAGCTGGGGACCGACCCGGCCGAGGCGGTCGCGGGGATGGCTGACGAGCTGGTCCGCGGGGATCTCACGCTGTCCGCGCACTGACTCCGGGTGACTTTCCGGAACGCCGCCGTCGGACCCGACCGATCACCATATGATCGTGAATCGGACATCGGCGGCGTGCGGGAGGCTCCTTCATGCGACAGTGGCGTGCCTTCCTGGGCCCCGCTCCGCGCTTCGACCTGGCTGCCACCCTGGGCGTGATGTTGCTGCTCGCGGCGGGGTGCGGCAATCCCGGCAACGTCGACGGTGACCTCACCAACGACTGGGGCGCGATGGCCCCGGCGACCGGGTTCGAGCCGATGTCGGAGACCTGCCACCTGGCCAACTTCGCGGCGACCGGGCCCCGGGCGACGTACGAGGAGGTGGACTGCTCGGTGCAGCACCGCACCGAGACGGTCTACGTCGGCACGTACACCGGCTCGTCCGCGGACGCCGAGCAGCCACCGGCCGAGTCGTCGGCGGCCGCGCGGGCCGCGTACCAGATCTGTGACCAGAAGGTGAGCACGTACGTCGGGGCGCCGTGGCGGACCGCGCGGCTGTGGATCGGGGTGACCCACCCGTCGCCGGCGGCCTGGACCGGCGGTTCACGCTGGTTCCGCTGCGACGTGGTGGAGCTCGACTCGATCGAGGACAACGGCGCGCTGGTGGAACGGCAGGGCACGCTGCGCAACGCGCTGGCCGCCAGTTCCGACCTGGAGCTCAGCTGTTACGCGATCAAGCTGGACGACGGCGGCGCGATCGACACCATGCCGCCGGCGTCGTGCGGCAGCAAGCACAACGCGGAGTTCGCCGGGGTGTGGGAGGCGCCGTCCGACGCGTCGTACCCCAAGGGCGACGCGGCCTGGGAGGACTTCCACGACGGCTGCCGGACCGTGGTGTCCGCGTACACCGGGGTGCCCAACGACAAGGAGTTGCAGTACCGCACCGGAGTGGTCTCGCTGCCCGGCAACTCGGACGTGTGGACCCAGGGTGATCGTGGCGTGCGCTGCTACCTGTGGCTGGACGGCGCCGAGCTGACCTCGTCGTTGAAGGGCAAGGGGACCAAGTCCCTGCCGGTCCAGTACAAGTAACGGTGACCACTGATGACGCCCCCGCGGTGACGGGGACGCGGGGGCGGAGTGTACTGACCACATGTCACCTCTCGCGGATCTCCCGGCCCTACCGCGCCGGCTCGCCGCCGCCGAGCCGGGCTGGACCGAGACCACCGACGTGGTCGTGGTCGGTTCCGGGGTCGCCGGCCTGACCGCCGCTCTGCACCTGCGGGAGCAGGGCCTGCACGTCACCGTGGTCACCAAGGTCAACATTGACGACGGTTCGACGCGCTGGGCGCAGGGCGGCATCGCCGGGGTGCTGGACCCGCTGGACACACCGCAGGCGCATGCGTACGACACGGAGATCGCCGGCGTCGGGCTCTGCGACCCGGAAGCGGTGAAGGTCCTCGTCGAGGAGGGCCCGGCCCGGATCCGGGAGCTGATCCGCCGGGGCGCCGAGTTCGACCGCAACCCGGACGGCTCGCTGATGCTGACCCGCGAGGGCGGCCACCGGGCCGACCGGATCGTGCACGCCGGTGGCGACGCGACCGGCGCCGAGGTGCAGCGCGCCCTGCACGCCGCGGTCCGCCGCGACCCGTGGATCCGGCTCGTCGAGCACGCCCTGGTGCTGGATCTGCTGCGCGCCGCCGACGGCCGGGCCTGCGGGATCACCCTGCACGTGCTGGGCGAGGGCTCGGAGGACGGCGTGGGCGCCGTGCTGGCCCGCGCGGTCGTGCTGGCCACCGGCGGGATGGGCCAGATCTACGCGTCCACCACGAACCCCTCGGTCTCCACCGGCGACGGCGTGGCGCTCGCGCTGCGGGCCGGCGCGGCGGTCACCGACGTGGAGTTCGTCCAGTTCCACCCGACGTCGTTCGTGACCGCCGGGGAGACCGCGGTGCAGCGGCCGCTGATCTCCGAGGCGCTGCGCGGCGAGGGCGCGCACCTGGTCGACGAGAACGGCGTGCGGTTCATGGTCGGGCAGCACGAGCTGGCCGAGCTGGCACCGCGCGACGTGGTCGCCAAGGGTATCCACCGCGTGCTGCGGGCCACCGGGGCGGACCACGTCTACCTGGACGCCCGGCACCTCGGCCAGGAGTTCCTGGAGCAGCGCTTCCCGACCATCATGGCCTCGACCCGGGGCGCGGGCGTCGACCCGGCCACCGAGCTGATCCCGGTCGCCCCGGCCGCGCACTACGCCTCCGGCGGGGTCCGTACCGACCTGCACGGCCGCAGCACCATCCCGGGCCTGTACGCCTGCGGCGAGGTGGCCTGCACCGGCGTGCACGGCGCCAACCGGCTGGCCAGCAACTCGCTGCTGGAGGGCCTGGTCTTCGCGAAGCGGATCGCCGACGACATCGGCCGCGACCTGCCGGCCCAGGCCGACCCGGTGCGGATGAACCTGACACCGGCCTGGGTGGCCGACGCCGGGATCCGGGCCGACGTGCAGCGCACCATGACCCGGGGCGCCGGCGTGCTGCGCTCGGCCGACTCGCTGGCCGGCGCGGCCAAGGAGCTGAGCCGGCTGGCCGAGTCCCGGTCCACCCCGAACACCGCGGCGTGGGAGGCGACGAACCTGCTCACCGTCGCCACCGCTCTCGTCGCGTCGGCGCGCAGCCGCCGGGAGACGCGTGGCTGCCACTGGCGCGAGGATTACCCGACCGCGGCCGACGAGTGGCGCGGCCACCTGCTCGACGCGATCGGCGCGGACGGCGCGATGACCCAGACCTTCCAGGAGATGTCTTGATCGACTACGTGTTGGACTTCGCCGAGGTCCAGCGGATCGTGCTGACCGCGCTCGCCGAGGACCTGGGCGAGCCGCCCCGCGACGTGACGAGCGAGGCCACCATCCCGGCCGAGCAGACCGACACCGCCGAGCTGGTGGCCCGGGCCGACGGCGTGGTGGCCGGGCTGCCGGTGGCCGCCGAGGTCTTCGCGGTCACCTCGCAGGGGCACGCCGAGTTCCGGCAGATCGCCGCCGAGGGTGACCGGGTGGTCCGTGGCGACGTGCTGGCCGTGATCACCGGGCCGACCCGGGCGCTGCTCACCGCCGAGCGCACCGCGCTCAACCTGATCAGCCGGATGTCCGGGGTGGCCACGCACACCCGCAAGTGGGCCGACCAGCTCGAGGGCAGCCGGGCGACGGTGCTGGACACCCGCAAGACCACGCCGGGGCTGCGGTCGCTGGAGAAGTACGCGGTCCGGGTCGGCGGCGGCACCAACAAGCGGATGGGCCTGTACGACGTCGCCATGATCAAGGACAACCACAAGCTGGCGGCCGGCAGCATCACCGCGGCGTACCGGCTGGTGCGGGCGACGTTCCCGGACGTGGCGGTGCAGGTCGAGGTGACCACGCTGGCCGAGGCGCAGGAGGCGGTGGCGGCCGGCGCGACGTTCCTGCTCTGCGACAACATGACCCCGGAGCTGCTGACCGAGGTGGTCGGCGCGATCGGCGGGCGGGCCGAGCTGGAGGCGACCGGCAACCTGACCCTGGCGACGGCGGCGGCGTACGCGGCGACCGGTGTGGACTATCTGTCGGTGGGCGGGCTCACCCACTCGTCGCCGATCCTCGACATCGCGCTGGACCTGCGCCCCCGCTGACCGGGCGGGCGGGCTGCGACGCGTACAAATAAGGGTCTTGATTGTGATTCTTAGGGGCACCCGTGCTGCTTTGCATTGACATCGGTAACACCAACACCGTGCTGGCGACCTTCGACGGCGACAAGCTGGTGCACAACTGGCGGATCAAGACCGACGCCAACTCGACAGCGGACGAGCTCGGACTGATGTTCCGGGGTCTGCTGGCCGGTGACGCGGTCGAGATCACCGGGGTGGCGGCCTGCTCCACCGTGCCGGCCGCGCTGCGCAACCTGCGCACCATGCTGAAGCGGTACTACGACGACGTGCCCAGCGTGATCGTCGAACCGGGTGTGAAGACCGGTGTGCAGCTGGCCATCGACAACCCCAAGGAGGTCGGCGCCGACCGGGTGGTGAACACCCTGGCGGCGCACGCCCTCTACGGCGGACCGTCGATCGTCGTCGACTTCGGCACCACCACGAACTTCGACCTGATCAGCGCGAAGGGCGAGTTCCTCGGCGGCGCGTTCGCGCCGGGCATCGAGATCTCCTTCGACGCGCTCGCCGCCCGCGCTGCCCAGCTGCGCAAGGTGGAGCCGACCAAGCCGCGCTCGGTGATCGGCAAGAACACCGTCGAGTGCCTGCAGTCCGGGCTCTACTACGGTTTCGGCGGCCAGGTGGACCGGATCGTCGAGCGGATGGTCGAGGAGATCGGCCCGGTCCGCGCGGTGATCGCCACCGGTGGCCTGGCCTGGCTGGTGAAGGACGAGTGCCGCACGCTGACCGCGCACGAGCCGATGATCACGCTGATCGGGCTGCGGATGGTATATGAGCGGAACGTCTGAGCACGGCTGAGTAGGCTTTCCAGGTCTTGCAGAGCCCACCACCACACAGGAAGACCGTGCCGTGACCGAGCAGAACGTGCCAGTGACTGACCCCGCCGAGGACCTGCCCGAGCAGATGAAGGTCCGCCGGGCGAAGCGGGACCGGATGCTGGCCGAGGGTGTGCCGCCCTACCCGGTCACCGTCCCCCGGACCATCACCCTGGCCGAGATCCGCAAGCAGTACGCGGAGGTCCCGACGGACACCGCCACCGGCGACCAGGTGTCGATCACCGGCCGGGTGATCTTCCTCCGGAGTGGTGGCAAGCTCTGCTTCGCCACCCTGCGCGAGGGCGACGGCACCGAGCTGCAGGCGATGCTCTCGCTGGACAAGGTCGGCGCCGAGCGCCTGGAGGACTGGAAGCGCCTCGTCGACCTGGGCGACCTGGTCGCGGTCACCGGCGAGGTGATCACCAGCCGGCGGGGCGAGCTCTCGGTCCTCGCCGACTCCTGGGCGATGAGCGCCAAGGCGCTGCGCCCGCTGCCGGTCGCGCACCGGCCGCTTTCCGAGGAAACCCGGGTGCGGCAGCGCTATGTGGATCTGATCGTCCGGCCGCAGGCCAGGGACACTGTGCGTACTCGGGCAACCGTGGTGCGTAGCCTTCGCGAGTCGCTGTTCCGCCGCAATTATCTCGAGGTGGAAACGCCGATGTTGCAGTTGCTGCACGGTGGCGCGGCGGCTCGCCCGTTTGTGACGCACAGCAACGCTATGGCCACCGATCTTTATCTGCGGATCGCTCCGGAACTGTTTTTGAAGCGGGCCGTGGTCGGCGGCATCGACCGGGTCTTCGAGATCAACAGGAACTTCCGGAATGAGGGCATGGACTCCTCGCACTCGCCGGAGTTCGCCATGCTCGAGGCGTATCACGCGTACGCCGACTACAACGACATGCAGGTCTGGACGCGGGAGTGGATTCAGGAGGCCGCGCAGGCGATCACCGGCTCGCACGTGGTCACCCACTACGACGGCACCGAGCTCGACCTGAGCGGTGAGTGGAAGACCACCACCCTGTTCGGCGAGATCTCCGCGGCGCTCGGCGAGGAGGTCACCATCGCGACCGATCTGGCCCAGCTCCAGCGGTACGCGGAGAAGGTGCAGCTCGGCGTCGACCCCAAGTGGAGCGCCGGCAAGCTGGCCGAGGAGCTGTTCGAGCACCTCGCGCAGGACAACCTGCAGCAGCCGACGTTCGTCCGGGACTACCCGGAGCAGACCTCGCCGCTGACCGCCGCGCACCGGGAGACCCCCGGCCTCACCGAGAAGTGGGACCTCTACATCGGCGGCTTCGAGCTCGCCACCGGGTATTCCGAGCTCGTCGACCCGGTCGTCCAGCGGGACCGCCTGCAGACCCAGTCGCTGCTGGCCGCCGGTGGCGACGCCGAGGCGATGCAGCTGGACGAGGATTTCCTCCGTGCGATGGAGTACGGAATGCCGCCGACCGGTGGCATGGGAATGGGAATCGACCGGCTGTTGATGGCGCTCACCGGCCTGGGCATTCGGGAAACGATCCTCTTCCCGTTGGTCCGCGCAGAGTAGCCGAACGCCCATTATCGCCCCCGCCATTGACGGGCGATGTCCCCCTGGCGTTATTGTTCTCCCATTGCGTGGGAGAGAACCTGTGTTCGGGAGGATAACGGCGCGTGGCCAAGCAGATCATTCACAAGCTGGTCGATGACATCGACGGCACCGAAGCCGACGAGACCGTCAAGTTCGCGCTCGACGGTATTCAGTTCGAGATCGACCTCTCGGAGAAGAACGCCGCTGAATTGCGGGAGGTCTTCGCTACGTACGTGACGGCCGGCACCAAGGTGGCTCGCGGCGGTGTGGTCGTCGGCGGCCGCGCGGCGCGTGGCCGGGGCGGTGCGGCGGCGGACCGGGAGCAGAACAAGGCGATCCGGGAGTGGGCCAAGAAGGCCGGTTACGACATCTCCGACCGCGGCCGCATTCCGCAGGAGATCGTCGACGAGTACCACTCGAAGGGCCCTGGTCGGGCCTGAGCTTCGTGACGAGAGGGCGCACCGGTCACCGGTGCGCCCTCTCTGTGCTTCCGGCCCGTCGTCAGCGCTCGTTCAGTACCGTTATCCACAGGAAGGGTGCTGTTGTCCACAGGCTGTGGACTGTGGGGATTTCGCTGTCCGCGTACACGTTCGGGTGGGGGAACAGCCGCTGAGCGTGCGAAGTTGGCTAAATCAACGTCGCGGATCGTTTCGAGGGGCTCCGAGGGCCCAGCGGAGTCTCCGGGCGGCGATAGAGTTACAGCACGGGTATCACCGATGCCCGTGCGCTGGCCCGCCAGCTGTTGAGACAGGCTCAACATTGGCGCACGGCACGTGAGGAGCACGAGGGCATGTTCGAGCGGTTCACCGACCGAGCGCGACGGGTTGTCGTCCTGGCCCAAGAAGAGGCCCGGATGCTCAACCACAACTACATCGGGACAGAGCACATCCTGCTCGGCCTGATTCACGAGGGTGAGGGCGTCGCCGCCAAGGCCCTGGAGAGTCTGGGCATCTCCCTCGAGGGCGTCCGTCAGCAGGTCGAGGAGATCATCGGCCAGGGTCAGCAGGCGCCGAGCGGCCAGGGTCAGCAGGCGCCGAGCGGGCACATCCCGTTCACGCCGCGGGCGAAGAAGGTGCTGGAGCTCTCCCTGCGCGAGGCGCTGCAGCTCGGCCACAACTACATCGGCACCGAGCACATCCTGCTCGGCCTGATCCGTGAGGGCGAGGGCGTCGCCGCCCAGGTCCTGGTGAAGCTCGGCGCCGACCTGAACCGGGTCCGCCAGCAGGTGATCCAGCTGCTCTCCGGCTACCAGGGCAAGGAACCGGCCGCCGCGGGCACCGCCACCGGCGAAGCCGCGCCGTCCACTTCGCTGGTCCTCGACCAGTTCGGGCGCAACCTGACGCAGGCCGCCCGCGAGGGCAAGCTCGACCCGGTCATCGGCCGGGAGAAGGAAATCGAGCGGGTCATGCAGGTGCTGTCCCGCCGCACCAAGAACAACCCCGTGCTGATCGGCGAGCCGGGTGTCGGCAAGACCGCCGTCGTCGAGGGCCTGTCCCAGTCCATCGTCAAGGGCGAGGTGCCCGAGACGCTGAAGGACAAGCAGCTCTACACGCTCGACCTGGGCGCGCTGGTCGCCGGTTCCCGCTACCGCGGTGACTTCGAGGAGCGCCTGAAGAAGGTGCTCAAGGAGATCCGCACCCGGGGCGACATCATCCTGTTCATCGACGAGATCCACACCCTGGTCCATCGACGAGATCCACACCCTGGTCGGCGCCGGCGCCGCCGAGGGTGCGATCGACGCCGCCTCGATCCTGAAGCCCATGCTGGCGCGTGGCGAGCTGCAGACCATCGGCGCCACCACCCTCGACGAGTACCGCAAGCACCTGGAGAAGGACGCCGCGCTCGAGCGCCGCTTCCAGCCGATCCAGGTTGGCGAGCCGTCGCTGGCGCACACCATCGAGATCCTCAAGGGTCTCCGCGACCGGTACGAGGCGCACCACCGGATCAGCATCACCGACGCCGCCCTGGTGGCCGCCGCGACGCTGGCCGACCGGTACATCTCCGACCGGTTCCTGCCGGACAAGGCGATCGACCTGATCGACGAGGCCGGAGCCCGGATGCGCATCCGCCGGATGACCGCGCCGCCGGACCTGCGTGACTTCGACGAGCGCATCGCCCAGGTGCGTCGCGACAAGGAGTCCGCGATCGACAAGGCCGGCGACCTGGACGTGGTGTCCGAGGTCGACGACGAGCAGATCGCCGAGGTCCTGGGCAACTGGACCGGCATCCCGGTCTACAAGCTGACCGAGGAGGAGACCTCCCGCCTGCTGCGCATGGAGGACGAGCTGCACAAGCGCGTCATCGGCCAGGAGGACGCGGTCAAGGCCGTCTCCAAGGCGATCCGGCGGACCCGTGCGGGTCTGAAGGACCCGAAGCGCCCGTCCGGCTCGTTCATCTTCGCCGGCCCGTCCGGTGTCGGTAAGACCGAGCTGTCCAAGGCTCTCGCCGAGTTCCTGTTCGGCTCCGAGGACGCGCTGATCCAGCTGGACATGTCCGAGTTCCACGACCGG
>NZ_LLZH01000291.1:0-41609 GCF_001509495.1 Actinoplanes awajinensis subsp. mycoplanecinus
GGGCGGAGGGGCGGGGGGCCGGCCGGAACGTGAACGGACGCGGCGGCCCGCACCCCGCACGCCGCGAGCGACCCCCATCGGCCCGCGACGTGTCGAACGGAAGGCAGACTCAGGCGACGATGTGCAGGTCGCGGGGCGTGTTGTTGAGGCGGCGGCCGCCGGTCTCGGTGACCGTCACGATGTCCTCGATCCGGATGCCGAGACGGCCCGGCAGGTAGACCCCCGGCTCGATGGAGAAGCACATCCCGGGCAGCAGCGCCTGCCGCTCCCCCTCCACCACGTACGGCGGCTCGTGGGTGGTCAGGCCGATCCCGTGGCCGGTCCGGTGGATGAAGTACTCGCCGTACCCGTCGGCCTCGATCACCCGCCGGGCCGTCCGGTCGATCTCCTGGCAGGTCACGCCGGGGCGGACCGCCTCGAACGCGGCCTGCTGCGCCCGCCGCACCACGTCGAAGATCTCCAGCTCCTCCGCGGTGGGCGCGCCGACGTGCACGGTACGGGTGGTGTCCGAGCCGTACCCGTCCTTGAGACCGCCGAAGTCCAGCACCACCATGTCGCCGCGCTGGATCACCCGGTCGCCCATCTCGTGGTGCGGGTTCGCGCCGTTCGGGCCGGAGCCGACCACGGTGAAATCGACCTGGGAGTGGCCGTGCTCGCGGAGCAGGTGGGCCAGGTCGGCGCCGACCGCGCGCTCGGTACGGCCCGCGAACGGCACGCCGAGGATGTCCAGATAGGCGGCGTCCGCGGCCGCGCCGGCCGCCGCGAGGCGTTCCACCTCGTCCGGGTCCTTGACCGCTCGCAGCATCGGCAGCGTCGCGGTCATCGACGTGTACGACGTCCCGGGCAGCGCCTGCTGCAGGCCGAGCAGATGCAGGGCCCACGCCGAGTCGGAGATCGCGTAGCGCCCGACCGGGTCGAGCAGCCGGGCCGCGGTGGCGTACGGGTCGGCGCCGTCCGCCCAGCCGCTGAGGGTGACCGCGGGCGCTCCGGGCGCCGCGGCCGCGTCCGGCCGTTCCAGGACCGGGACGATCAGCCGTGGCTCGTGGTCGCGGTCCAGCACCAGCGCGGTGAGCCGCTCGGTGATCGCGGTCGGTCGGTAGCCGGTGAAGTAGGTCAGGTCGGGGCCCGGGGTGACGAGCAGGCCGGTGAGCCCGGCCTCCCCCGCCTGGGCCACCGCCCGCTCCATCCGCTGGGTGAAGTCCTTGCTGGTGAACGGGGCCATCAGGCACCTCCGGTGGGCCGGGTCGGGATGGTGTGGCTGGTGACCGCGGCGGCCGCGGCCAGGTGCACCGCGGTGGCCGGCTCGGACCGGTGCCGCCGCAGCAGCAGGACCAGGGCCACCCCGGCGGCCGACATGAGCGTCATCAGCAGGGCGCCACCGGCCAGTCCGGCGGCGAGCACGGCGTCGGCCGGTTCACCGTCGGCGGCCCGGCCGGAGCTGACCGCGGTGGAGACCGTGGCGGCGGCGGCGACCGCGAGTGATCCGCCCACGTACCGGGCCATGTTGGAGATGCCGGAGGCCTGACCGACCTGGTCGGGGTCGACGGCCGCCGTGGACGCCGAGGACGCCGGGCCGTTGGCCAGGCCGAGGCCGACCGAGAGCACGATCAGCGGCAGCACGAACGCGCCGTAGGACCAGGACGGGTCGACGAACACCAGCGCCGCGAACCCGACGGTGGCCAGACCGAAACCGATCGCGACGGCGGCCCGAGCGCCGATCTTCACGGCCAGCGGGGTGATCAGCGGGGTGATCGCGATCATGGCGGCCGCCGCCGGGAGGGTGGCCAGCCCGGCCTCCAGTGCGCTCATCCCGAAGCCGTCCGGGTTCTGGAAGTACAGGCTGAGCAGGTACATCAGCGCGTTGATCACACCGGCCACCAGCAGGATCGCCAGGGTCGAACCGACCAGCACCCGGTTGCGCAGCAACGCCAGGTCGACGAGGGGCGTGGTGGCGTGCCGCTCGGCGATCACGAAGCCGACGCCGCCCATCACCGCGAGCAGCAGGCAGGCGATCGTCGGGAAGGAGAGCCAGCCCCAGGTGCCGCCCTCGCTGAGCGCGAGCACCAGCGGGACCAGCGCCACCGCGACCAGCACCGTGCCGAGCACGTCGATCTCCCGGGGCCGGTCCGGGTCGCGGGACTCCCGCACGGTGCGCAGGGTCAGCGGCACGCACAGGGCCGCTATCGCCGCGTCGATCCAGAACAGTCCCTGCCAGCCGGTGACACCGACCAGCACCCCGCCGATCAGTGGCCCGGCCGCGCCGCCGACCGCCGACGCCGCGCCCCAGAACGTGATCGCCCGCAGCTGCCCGGCCCCGGCCGAGTCCACCGAGAGCAGGCTCATCCCGCAGGCCAGGATGGTCGAGCCGGCCGCGCCCTGGATCATCCGGCCGCCGATCACCCCGGCGGCACCGGTGGAGAAGGCGATCAGCACGCAGGAGATCACGAACAGCACCAGCCCGGTCAGGAAGATCCGGCGCCGGCCGAAGACGTCGCCGAGCGCGCCCGAGGTGATGATCACCGCCGCGCCGACCAGCATGTATCCGGTCACCGCCCACTGCAGGGTGTCCACCGGGGCGCCGGTGTCCTGGCTGATCGCCGGGAGCAGGATGGTCACCGCGGACGTGTTGGCGTTCACCACCAGCGCGGAGACGCAGGCCGCCAGCAACACGCCGAGCCCCGCGGCCCGGCTGTCCTGCTTCGATGAGTCGATCGCCGGCATGGGCCGCTCCTGAGGGGTTGGGCTCGATGGCAGCCAGCTTTCCGGCGATGCCGGGCCCGGGCATCGCTCGCGCCGGATGAATCGCCCGGCCGCCCGGCTCCCCTACCTTCGGACACCATGGCCGAATCGACCGTGTCGCACACCCCACCGGACGAAAAGGACCTGCAGCAACTCCTGCTGTTCCTGGGCAGCGCGCTCACCGCCGCCGGTGAGGCGGTCAACCAGATCGAGGAACGGCTGCTGCGGGTGGCCGCGGCCTACGGCGCCCCGCAGGCCCGGGTCAGCGTGCTGCCCACCTACGTGGTGCTGTCCCTGGAGCCGGGCCGCCCGGCCACGCTGGAACCGACCCGGGCCCTGCGCGGCGGGCTGCGGCTGGACCAGACCACCGCGGTGTACGACGTGCTCCGGGCCGCCGAACGCGGCGAGGTGTCCCCCGCCGAGGGTGTCCGCCAGGTGCTCGCCGCGGTGCGGATGCCACCCCGGTTCGGCGCGGTGACCCGGGTCTTCGGGCACGCCGTGCTGACCGCCGGCGTCTGCCTGCTGCTCGTACCGACCTGGGCCGACGTGCTGCTGGCCGGGATGTTCGGGGTGCTGATCGGGGTGCTGCGGCTGGTCGGCGCGCGCTGGGCCAGCGTACAGATGATCATGCCGGTGGTCGCCGCGTTCGTGGTCTCGTCGGCGACGTTCCTGCTGTCCGGCGTGGGCTGGGCGGGCACCGACCTGCGGGCCATGGTGGCGCCGCTGGTGACGTTCCTGCCCGGGGCGATGCTGACCATGGGCGTGGTGGAGCTGTCCGCGTACGAAATGGTCGCCGGTTCCAGCCGCCTGGTCGCCGGCGGCCTGCAGCTTCTCCTGCTCGCCTTCGGGATCGTCGGCGCGGCGCACGTCGCCGGCGTGCCGGCGCCGGAGAGCGGTGCCGCGGCCGGCACCGTGGGTGGCTGGGCGCCGTGGCTGGGTCCGCTGGTCGTGGGCATCGGCGACTTCCTGCTGCTCGCCGGGCCACGCCGGTCGCTCGGCTGGTTGCTGCTGGTGCTCTACGCCGGATGGGCCGGCCAGTACCTGGGCAACCTGGTGCTCGGCGGATACCTGAGCGGGTTCGTCGGCGGGCTGGTCCTGACCGTGGTCGCCTATCTGGTGGAGCGGTTGCCCTCCGGGCCACCGGCACTGGTCTCGTTCCTGCCGGGGTTCTGGCTGCTGGTGCCCGGTGCGCTGACCCTGATCGGGTTGACCGAGTACCTCGGCCAGGACGCCGTCCGCGGCGTACAGGACCTGATCGGCGCGACCGGCTCGATGGTGGCGATCGCGCTCGGGGTGCTCTGCGGGCACCCGATCTACCGCGCCCTGGCCCGATGACCACCGAGAAGGAGCTCCTCGCGCTGCTCGGGCCGCTGACCGAGTGGCTGCTCAGCTCCAGTTTCGAGGGCACGATGCGGTGCGAGGCGATCGTCCGGGAGGTGGCCGGACGGTACGGGCACACCGTGGAGACGACGTTCCTGGCCGACGCGGCGCTGCTGTCGGTCGGCGAGCGCACGCTGTCGTTCGCCCGCGAGCCCGGCGTGCCGCCGCTGCACCAGGTCACCCGGACCAAGCGGCTGCTCGCCGAGATCCGCCAGGGGCTGCCCGCCGCCGAGGCCGCCGGGCGGCTGGCCGCGATCCGCGCGCTGCCGCCGCGCTGGGCGAAGCCCTGGCAGGTGCTCGGGCTGGTCTGTTTCACCGTCGGCTTCGGCGTCTCGGTGCAGGCCACCTGGCAGCAGGTCGGCGTGTCCGCGCTGACCGGCCTGCTGATCGGGCTGCTGGTGGTGGCCGGCGGCGGTCACCGGCGGCTCGCCCTGATCGAGCCGTTCCTGGCGTCGCTGCTGGTCACGATGGTGGTGCTGACCCTGCAACGGCACGACCTGATCGCCGGTGGGCCGATCCAGCTGATCGTGCCGGCGCTGTTCTACTTCATCCCCGGCGACGCGATCAGCGCCGCCGCGCTCGAGCTGGCCGCGAACCGGATGACCGCGGGCGCCGCCCGGCTGGTCTACAGCGTGGTGGTGCTGCTGGTGCTGGCGTTCGGCGCGCTGATCGCGACGGTGCTGCTGCGGGTGCCGCAGAGCGCGCTGTTCGACGTGACCGTGCCGGGCACGCTCGGTCCGCTCGAGGTGTGGGGCGGCTGGGTGCTGTTCGCGATCGGGGTGATGCTGACGTTCTCGATGTCCTTGCGGGACTTCCCGTGGGCGCTCGGGCTGGTGCTGCTGACTGCGGCGGTGACCGCGGCCGGTACCCGCGCGGCCGGCGACCCGGCCGGCACGTTCCTGGGCGCGATCGTGATGACGGTGACCGCGTTGCTGCTCGGCCGCCGGCCCGGGCTGCCACCGGCGTACGTGCTCTATCTGGGCGCGTTCTACGTGCTCACGCCGGGGTCGCACGGGCTGCGCGGGCTGGAGAGCTGGATCGGCGGGGACCCGATCCAGGGGGTGACCGGGGTGGCCGACATGGTGTCGCTGCTGGTCGCGATCGCGGTCGGCATGCTGGTCGGCGCCGCATCGGTCGGACGATTCATCCGTACGGGGTGACGCTCCGCGGACCGGCCGGGCGCAGGCTCAGAGGTCATGCAGAGCCGTCTCCGTCTCGGTGGCAACCCGGTCCAGCCGCTGCTGCTGATGTTCCCGCTCGGATTCTTCACGGTGGCCGCCCTGCTCGATCTGGCGACCCAGCTCGGTGCACCCGCGCTGGTCGGCACCCTGGCGTTCTGGAACGTGCTCGCCGGTCTGCTCGGCGGCGTCCTCGCCGCGGTGGCCGGCAGCGTCGACGCCGTCGGCGACCCGCGCCGGGCGCTGATCCTGCTGCTCGACATGGGCGTGCTCGTCGCGTTCGCGGTGCTGGCCCTGGTCCGGGTGCGCAGCGGCGACCGCGTCGTCGCGCCCGGTGTGCTGCTGCTGGAGGTCCTCGGCTGCGCCACCGCCGTCGCGAGCGCCTGGTACGGCGGCCGGCTGGATCCGAACCGCCCCCCACGGATGAGGCGCACGGCATCGGAGCCCACCGATGATTCCGCCGGAGTCTCACCTATCCGAAAGGGACGATATGAGCGCTGAGGCGGAAAACGAAGCGACGGCGCCACCGCAACCCAAGCGTACCGTCGCCTACATCTCCTGGGTCGCGCTGGCCCTGATGACCACCAGTTCGGTGGCCAGCCTCCGTCCCTCGCCGACGATGGCCGTCTACGGCCTGGCCAGCATCTTCCTCTACGTCGTACCGGCCATCGTGTTCCTGCTGCCGACCGCGCTGGTCTCCGCGGAACTGGCGTCCGGCTGGAGCGGCGGCGTCTACAACTGGGTCAGCGAGGGCCTGTCCAAGCCGATGGGCTTCCTGGCCGTGTGGTGCCAGTTCGCGATGACCATCTTCTACTACCCCAGCCTGCTCGGCTTCGTGGCCAGCACCCTGGCCTACGTGATCAACCCGGACCTGGCGTCCAGCGGTGTCTGGACCGCCATCGTGATCATGGTCTGTTACTGGGCCGGAGTCTGGGTGTCGTCCCGCGGCACCAGCGGGGTGGCCGGTCTGGCCAGCGGCGGCCTGATCATCGGCACGCTGGTGCCGGGCGCGCTGCTGGTGATCCTGGGCATCGCGTTCCTGGGCCAGGGCCACGAGTCGGCCGCGCCGATGACCGCGAGTCACCTGCTGCCGGCCTGGGCCGGGCTGTCCAGCCTGGTGCTGATCGTGAACAACTTCCTGTCCTACTCGGGCATGGAGATGAACGCCGTGCACGTCTCCTCGCTGCGCAAGCCCGGCCGCGAGTTCCCGCGCGCGATGTTCATGGCCATGGGCCTGGTCCTGCTGATCTTCATCCTGCCCGCGCTGGCGATCAGCTGGATCGTGCCGGCCGATCAGCTCTCGCTGACCGCCGGGGTGATGCAGGCGTTCGACGCGGTGTTCGCCGCGTTCGACTCGCAGTGGCTGACCCCGATCCTCGGCGTCATGCTGGTCGCCGCGTCGCTGGGCGGCATGCTCACCTGGCTGGCCGGTCCGTCCCGCGGGCTGCTGCTGATCTCCCGCCAGGAGGGTTACCTGCCGCCGTTCCTGCAGCGGCTCAACAAGCACGGCGTGCAGCAGAACATCCTGGTCACCCAGGGTCTGGTCACCACGGTCATCGCGCTGGCGTACGCGTTCATCCCGGACGTGTCGAGCGTCTACTGGATCTTCTCGGTGATCACCACGCAGGTCTATCTGATCATGTACCTGCTGATGTTCGTGGCCGCCGTACGCCTGCGCCGCAACCAGCCGGACCACCCGCGCGGGTACAAGGCCCCGATGCTCACCGCCCTGTGCGGGGTGGGCTTCGCCGCCTCACTGGCCGCCCTGCTGATCGGCTTCGTCCCGTCGTCGCAGTTCGGCGGCGGCAGCGTCGGCGTGTACCTGGCGATCGTCGCGGGCGGGGCGCTCGGCCTCGGCCTGCTGGTGCCGTACCTCTTCTACCGCCTGCGCAAACCGTCCTGGAAGGAGGCCTCGTGAAGAACCGGATCGTCTACCTCGTCGCCGGCGTGCTGTTCATCGTGCTCGGCACTGTCGCCCTGGTCTCCTACCACGGCAAGAAGGAGACCGAGCAGGCGATCGCGAAGGCCGAGCAGTTGCAGACCGCGCTGGCCACGGCCGGCCTGCGGGTGCCGACCCGGGACCAGCTCGTCCGGGTGCTCGGTGACGACGGCGGCGCGATCTGCGCCGACCCGACCGACGCGCTGCGCCGCAGCACGCTCTACGGGATGCTCACCAACGGCGCGGCCGGCCCCGGGCAGCGCCCGGTGCTGGTCGACAACAACCTCATGCAGGGCCAGCTTCTGATCATGAAGGTGTACTGCCCGCAGTACGTGGACGCCTTCCAGGACGTGATCAACGATCTGAAGGACGCGTGACATGGCGCTTCGTGACGACATCGCCGCGCTCATGCCGCGGGCCCACGACGACCTGGCCCACCTGGTGGCGATCCGCTCGGTGGCCGACCCGCGGCAGTTCCCGCCCGAGGAGTGCCTGCGGGCGGCGAACTGGGTGGTGGACAACTTCGCCGAGGCCGGCTTCACCCGGCTCGGCCTGCACGAGACCAGCGACGGCAGCCACGCGGTCTACGGCGAGCGCCCGGGCAGCGACCCGGACGCGCCGACCGTGCTGCTCTACGCGCACTACGACGTGCAGCCACCACTGGACGAGGACGCCTGGCGGACCCCGCCGTTCCAGCTCACCGAGTCCGGTGGCCGCTGGTACGGCCGGGGCGCCGCCGACTGCAAGGGCAACATCGTGATGCACCTGACCGCGCTGCGGGCGCTGGGTCCCGGCCCGCTGCCGGTGCATCTCAAACTGATCGTCGAGGGCTCCGAGGAGCAGGGCACCGGCGGGCTGGAGGACTTCGTGGTCCGCCACCCGGACCTGCTGCGCGCCGACGCGATCCTGGTCTGCGACACCGGTAACGCGGCGGTCGGGGTGCCGGCCGCCACGGTGACGCTGCGCGGCATGGTCAACGTGGTGGTCACGGTCGAGGCGCTGCGCAACGAGCTGCACTCCGGCATGTTCGGCGGCGCCGCACCGGACGCCCTGGCGGCGCTGATCCAGATCCTGGCCACGCTGCGGGACCGGGCCGGCAACACCACGGTCGCGGGGCTCGAGCACGATCAGTTCTGGAGCGGCGGGCCGTACCCGCCCGAGCAGTTCCGCTCGGACATCGGCCTGCTCGACGGCGTGGGCCTGCTCGGCGACGGATCGGTGTCGGACATGGTCTGGGCCCGGCCGGCGGTGACCGTGCTCGGCATCGACTGCCCGCCGGTGGTCGGCTCGGCCGCGGCCATCCAGCCGCACGCCCGGGCCCGGCTCAACCTGCGGGTCCCGCCCGGCGTCGACGCGACCAAGGCCCAGGACGCGCTGATCACGCACCTGCACGCGGTGGCGCCCTGGGGTGTCCGGGTGGACGTCCTGCCGGAGGCGCTGGGGCAGCCGTTCGAGGCGCGCACCGGCGGGCCGGCGTACCGGACCCTCGCCGCGGCGATGCGCGAGTCGTACGGGCGGGAGATGACGACGCTCGGTCAGGGCGGGTCGATCCCGCTGTGCACGGTGTTCGCCGACACCTACCCGGACGCCGAGATCATGCTGATCGGGGTGGAGGAGCCGCACGCGCTGATCCACGCCCCGAACGAGAGCGTCGACCCGCGCGAGATCGCCGATCTGGCGCTGGCCGAGGCGCTGTTCCTGCAGAGCTACCAGAAGTAAACAGCAACAGGGCCCGGCGCTGATCAGCGCCGGGCCCTTCGCTGTGCGGGTCAGGCGGGCCGGGCCCGCAGGCTGGCGACGCCGGCGAAGATGCCGGCGATACCGACGAAGCACAGTGTCGTCGCGCCGATGAACACGAACGTGGCCAGCCCCAGCCCCGGCCAGACCAGCACCGCGATCGCGCCGAGGACTGCGACCAGGCCGAGCGCGATCCGTGCGCCACCGCCCGCGCCGCCGTCGCCGACGCTCGTGAAGATCTCGGCAAGGCCTTCGAGCAGCCAGCCCAGCGCCACGATGACCAGCAGCAGCGTGACCGAGCCGGCCAGGTTGCGCAGGCACAGGATGCCGAGCAGGCCGACCAGTACCCCGAAGATGACCCCGAGCACCCGGCCGGCCACCGGCGCCTCCGGGGTGAACACGAACTGCAGGATCCGGATCACCCCCACGATCAGCAGGTTCAATCCGAACAGGAACCCGACCACCTTGAGCGTGGCCGAGGGCCAGGCGAACGCGACGATCCCCAGGACCAGGGCGAACACCCCGGCCGTCAGGCTCAGCCATCCTGTCTTGCGGACCATCTGGGCCGCCTCTCCTGACAGGGTCCCGGTCAGCGGGACCGGACCTCACGGCCGTGCGCGGCCAGGGCATAGATGATCAGTACGTCGGTGGCGATCATGATGGTGGCCCAGATCGGGTAGGCGGGCAGGAACATCAGGTTCGCCAGCGCGCCCAGCACCGCGATGATGATGCCGACCACCCGGGCCCACATCTGGCCGAGGAGCACACCGACACCGGTGAGCAGCGCGATCACCCCGATCAGCAGGTGGGTCCAGCCCCAGGTGGTGTAGTCGAACGTCAGCACCAGCCCGGAACGGGTGGTCAGGTAGTAGTCGTCACGGACCAGGGCGACGATGCCCTCGATCGCCTGAAAGCCGCCCATCAGCAGCAGCATGACGCCGGCGAACACCACCATGCCGACCCAGGCGCTGGGCGGCGGGGCACTGGACGGGTTGTACGGCTCCTCGTCCGCGAAGTTGGCTCTCTGCTGTGTTTCCGACATGTTCTTTCCTCCAGATCTCATCGATGAGCGGCATGCTCACCGGACGTCCGGCGCGGCCGCGTCATCCCCGGTGGATGAGCCGCGACGCCAGTTCCGCGGACGCCAGTTCTCGACGACCTTGGCCACCGCGGTGACCAGGAACAGCTGGCCGGTGAGCGCCTCGACGACGGCGATCGTCTGCGCCGGGTTGCCGGCCGGGACCAGGTCGCCGTACCCGGTGGTGGTCACCGTGACGAAGCTGAAGAACAGCGCCTGGGACAGCGGTGGATCACCGCCCTCACCGAACAGCGGTCCGGGCTGCCACGCCGCCACGCACGCGTAGGCGAACCCGAACGCCATCCCGATCAGCAGGTAGGCCGCCAGCGCCCCGAGCATCGTCTGCGCGTCGACCCGGTCCCGGCGGCCCAGGTCCCGGACGATCGAGAACGGTGCCAGCAGGTACAGCGCGCTGGCCGCGGAGAACGCCACAGCGGTCAGCGGCTGCCCGCGGGCGACCAGGTTGATCACTGCGGCGGTCAGCGCGAGCGCGAACACTCCCGCGCCGGCCAGCCGCAGCGCCGGGCGGGCGCCGGAGACCCGCAGTGACTGCCATACCGTGGCGGTCTGCACCGCCAGCAGGACGGTCACCATCCAGCGCCGCTCGGCGACCAGGGCCAGCAGGTATGTGCCCACGATCAGGCACAGGACCAGGCCGTACCCGGATCGGGGTCTCATCCGGCCGGAGAATCATCCGCCGGCAGGCGGCGAACCTCGATCAACCGCAGACCCAGCCCGTGGATTCGGGAGATCAACCCGACCACGGCGGACTGATCCGGCAGGCTTCCGTGCAGCACGGTCTCCGGCGGTTCCACGCTGACGGTCAGGTCGTGCAGCTCGGCCAGCAGCTCGGCCGGAAGCTCTCCGGAGACCCGCACCTGGTAGGTGGCATCCGGCATCGCTCGCTCCCTCCTGGTTTTTCATTGACTGACTCCTATGTCGCGAAGTCTTCTTTCGCGGAACGTTCCGGGACTCCGGCGTGCAGCAGCCCGAGCTGGAAGAGCCGCTCGATCCGCCGCACGGTGAACGGGTGCGACCGCGTCAGCTGGGCCAGACCCACCCAGAAGCCGCGCAGCGCCCGGCCCTGCCGCAGCAGCTGCTCCAGGTCGGTGGTGTGCTCGGTGTGCCGCCCGGAGGTCAGCAGCACCAGACCGCTCGCGCCGGACGGGCACAGGTGTGCGCCGTGCCGGTCGCAGGAGTACTCCCGCAGCCGGGACAGGGCCGGGCCGAGCAGCGGGATCCGTTCCGAATAGGCGACCGAGAGCTGGTACCACAGCGAGACGTGATGCAGCCGGATGTGGCCCAGCTCGTGGCCCAGGATGAACCGCAGCCCGTCCCGGTTGTTCTCCCGCAGATTGACGAACAGCTCGTTGGCCAGCACCACGTAGTCGTGGCCGGTGGCCTGGGCGGCGAACGCGTTGAGCGTGCCGTTGCCGTTGGCCAGGTAGATCGTCGGCCGGCGGGGCAGGCCCAGCCGATGCGCGAAGTCGTCCGCGGTGCGGTACAGGTCGCCCCACTGGTGCCGGCTCAGCTGGACCGCGCTGCCGCGCACCGAGGCACGCTGCGTCTCGCGGATCACCACCAGGGCCGGGATCAGCAGCAACAGCCCGAGGAACGCGCTGCGCACCGCGGTGCCCCAGGCCCCGTCGCGCAGCCGCTCCGGCAGCACCGGCAGGGTGATCGCGGCCTGCAGGATCAGCCAGATGATGACCAGGTTGAGCACCACCATGAACACGTAGAACGGCATCTCGGCCGGGTGCCGCAGCCGTTTGCCGACCGCTGGAGTCGACACAGTCGGCCCTCCTCTCCTCCCGATGCCGCGGGGACGCCGCGGCTCGCTGCCACGCTCCACCAGAGATCCCGTCGCCACCTCATCCCGCCGGAGTGAGGCCGCCGCCCCGGCCACCCGCGACGCTGGACGCCATGACCGACCTCAACCCGAGCCGGCCCTGGCTCGCCCGCCTGGCCTTCGTCGCCGCCGCGGCCGCAACCGTGCTGGTCCTCGCGGCTGCCGGGCTGGGCGGCAGCCTGGCGCTGCTGCTGACCGCCGTCCTGGGCAGCGCGGTGACCCTGGCCGCGGCCTGGTGGTTCCTCACCCACCGCGGGCTGCTGCGCTGGGTGGCCGGGCTGATCGTGGTGCTCGCCCCGCTGGTGGTGGCGGTGCTCTACGCGCGAGCCCGGCTGATCTGGGTGGTGGTGCTGTTCGGCCTGCTCTGGGCGGGCGCGGTCGCGGCCGGCCGGCGGGCACTCGCGGTGACCGACGGCGGGCCGGACGCGGTCGTCACCCCGCCGCCGCACCGGCCCTACCTGATCATGAACCCGCGCTCGGGCGGCGGGAAGGTCGGCCGGTTCCACCTGGACGAACGGGCCCGCGACCTCGGCGCCGAGGTGTTCCTGCTGGACGGACCGGCGGTCGACGTCGCCGAGGTGGCCCGGGCCGCGATCCGCGACGGCGCGGACCTGCTCGGGGTGGCCGGCGGCGACGGCACCCAGGCGCTGGTGGCCGGGGTCGCGGCCGAGCACGGCCTGCCGTTCCTGGTGATCTCGGCGGGCACCCGCAACCACTTCGCCCTGGACCTGGGCCTGGACCGGGAGAACCCAGCGGCCTGCCTGGACGCGCTCGCCGACGGCGAGGAGTTGCGGATCGACCTGGGCCTGATCGGCGACCGGACGTTCGTCAACAACGCGTCGTTCGGCGCCTACGCCGCCGTGGTGCAGAGCCCGGCCTACCGGGACGCCAAGCTGGGCACCGCGCTCGACCTGCTGCCCACCGCGCTGGCCGGCGCGGAACCGCTGCGCCTGACCGTGGACGGGACCACGGTGACCGGGCCGCAGGCCGTGCTGATCAGCAACAACGCCTACCGCACCGACTCCGGCCAGCGGCCCCGGCTGGACCGGGGCGAGCTGGGCGTGCTCGCGGTGACCGTCCGCGGCGCCATGGACGCGGCCGGGCTGATCGGCCGGCGCGGCCGGGCCCGGGCGCTGACCGTGCGGGCGGCCCGTTCCGCGGTGGTCGACGCGGACACCGGCGAGGTACCGGTCGGCGTGGACGGCGAGGCGCTGCTGCTGCCGACGCCGGTGCACTGCGCGATCCGCCCCGGCGCGCTGCGGGTCCGGGTGCCCCGCGACCGCCCGGGCGTCCCCGCCCCGCCCCCGCAGCTGGACTGGACCCGCCTGCGCCACCTGGCCGCCGGCTGGTCGCCAGGGGTGCCTCGCCAGCCGTGAGACACCGCCGCGCCGCGTTTTTCGCGGCTCGGCGGCTTCGGCTGGTCTCCAGGGGTGTCTCGCCGTCGGCGAGACACCCCTGGAAGCCAGCCAGGGTCCGGCGGCTGGTGCCCACGGCTGGGTCGGCGGACCCGAGGCAGCCGTCAGCGCCGGCCCGGGGTGGGGCAATCATCCGCTCTGGATGAGCTGGGGCGGGATGGGTGGTGCCTAGGCTCCGGGGCGCCGATTGCGAGAGGGAGAACCATGTCTGACTTGATCATCATTGGGTACGAGGACCACGACACCGCCGTGCGGGCCTACGAGCAGATCATCGACCTGAACAAGGACCACATCGTGGAGCTGACCGGGCTCGCGGTGGTGAACGTGGACAGTGAGGGTAAGAGCCACGTCGACACGCCCGGGCATCTGGTCAAGACCGGTGCGGCGGGCGGGGCGCTGTGGGGTGCGCTGTTCGGGATCCTGTTCCTGGTGCCGGTGGCCGGGGCGGTGGTCGGCGGTGCGCTCGGGGCGCTGTTCGGCAAGCTCGGCAAGGCCGGGATCAACGACTCGTTCCGCAAGCGGGTGCACGACCTGCTGGCGCCGGGCAAGTCCGCCGTTGTGATCATGAGTGCGCAGCGGACCGAGGACAAGTTCCTCGACGCGCTGCGGCCGTTCGGCGGCGAGGTCCTGCAGACGTCGCTGACGCACGAGCAGGAGCGGGAACTCGCCGCCGAGCTCGGCGCGGCCTGAGGAACCCGCGTGCACGCCAGCACGGGACGGGTCGTCGCCGCGGCGGCCGGGCTGGCCCTGGTCGCCGGCGGAACCGGTGGGGTCGTGGGCGCGCTGATCGCCGACGACGACCCGGCCACCACGACGACGGCGTCGGCCGGGCCGGCCGGCGCCGGGTCGTGCGACGTCGCCGGGGTGGCCGCGCGGGTGTTCCCGTCGCTGGTGACCGTGCACGTGCGGCGCGGCGACGTCAGCGGGATCGGGTCCGGCTCGGTGCTCGACAGTGCCGGGAACATCCTGACCAACGACCACGTCGTCGCGCCGGGGGCGGGTGGCACCGTGACCGTCGACTTCGCCCGCGGCCCGGCCGGTGTCGCCGCGACAATAGTGGGCCGGGACCCGGCGACCGACCTCGCGGTGCTCCGCGTCGACCCGGGTGCGGCCCGGCTCACCCCGGTGACCCCTCGGCGACTCCTCGGCCCTGGTGGTCGGGCAGCCGGTGGTCGCGGCCGGTTCGCCGCTCGGCCTGAGCGCCACCATCACCGCCGGCGTGGTCAGCGCGCTCAACCGGTACGTCGACGTCGGTCAGGGCGAGGAGCCGGCCGCGCTGATCAACGCGGTGCAGACCGACGCGGCGGTCAACCCGGGCAACAGCGGCGGCCCGCTCGCCGACTGCGCGGGGCGGCAGGTCGGCGTCAACTCGGCCGGGGCGCAGACCCCGGACGGTGGTGGCGGCAGCATCGGCCTGAACTTCGCCATCCCGATCGACTTCGCCGTGTCGGTCGCCGACCAGCTGATCAAGAACGGACGCGCCGAGCACCCGGTGCTCGGGGTGCTGAGCGTGACGGTCACCGACGAGATGGCCCGGTCGACCGGGCTGCCGCGCGGGGCCTACGTCGAGCAGGTGCTGCCCGGACTCGGCGCCGCCCGGGGCGGGCTGCGGGCCGGCGACGTGATCACCCAGGTCGGCGACGTCGCGGTGACCAGCACCGACCAGCTGCTGGTGGCGGTGCAGGCGCACCGGCCGGGCGACACGGTCCAGGTCGGATTCCAGCGGGCCGGCGCACCGCAGCGGGCCGGCGTGACCGTGGCGACGCCCGGATAGAGGCCCGTGGCGACACCCGGATAGGGAGGCACAGCACCGTGGCCGGAACCGACACCGCACCGCCCGCGTCGACCGTGCAGAAGCTGAGCTTCCTGACCATGACGTCGATGGTGGTCGGGTCGATGATCGGCGCCGGCGTGTTCTCGCTGCCGCGTCGCTTCGCCCAGGAGACCGGGGTGGTCGGGGCGCTGATCGCCTGGACCATCGCCGGCGCGGGCATGCTGATGCTGGCGTTCGTCTTCCAGACCCTCGCGGTACGCAAGCCCGGCCTGGACGCCGGCGTCTACGCGTACGCCAAAGCGGGGTTCGGTGAATATCTCGGGTTCTTCTCCGCGTTCGGGTACTGGGCCAGCGCCTGTGTGGGCAACGTGACCTACTGGGTGCTGATCATGTCGACGGTCGGAGCGGTCGTTCCCGGACTCGGCGACGGCGACACCTGGTTGTCGATAGTGCTGTCGACGGTCGGCGTGTGGGTCTTCTTCTATCTGATCCAGCGCGGTGTCAAGGACGCGGCGGTGGTGAACCGGATCGTCACCATCGCCAAGCTGGTGCCGATCCTGGTCTTCGTGCTGCTCGCGCTCTTCGCCCTGGACCCGGGCGTGTTTGCCGACAACCTGCGCGGCGGCACCGGCATGGGATCACTGTTCGAGCAGGTCAAGGGCACCATGCTGGTCACCGTTTTCGTGTTCCTGGGTGTCGAGGGGGCCAGCGTCTACTCCCGGCACGCCAAGCGCCGCCAGGACGTCGGCCGGGCCACCGTGCTCGGGTTCCTCGCGGTGTTCGCGGTCTTCGCGTCGGTGACGATCGTGTCGTACGGCATCCTGCCCAGCGACGAGATCGCCGCGCTGCGTCAGCCCTCGATGGGCGGGGTGCTGGAGGCGGCCGTCGGCGAGTGGGGCAAGGTCCTGGTCAGTATCGGACTGATCGTGTCGGTGCTCGGCGCCTACCTGGCGTGGACGCTGATGGCCGCCGAGGTGCTCTACGTGGCCGCCCAGGACGACGACATGCCGCGGTTCCTGCGCCGCACCACCGCCGGTGACGTACCGTTCGCCGCGCTGCTGCTGACCACCGCCCTGATCCAGGTGGTCCTGGTGGTCACGTATTTCTCCGAGGACGCGTTCAACTTCGCGCTCGACCTGACCAGCGCGCTGAGCCTGATCCCGTTCCTGCTCGCCGCCGCGTACGCGCTGAAGCTCGCCGTCACCCGGGACACCTACCGCGAGCAGCCACGGGGCTGGGGGCGGGAGCTGACCGTCGGGGTGCTGGCCGTGGCGTACACGATCTTCCTGCTCTTCGCGGCCGGGCCGAAGTTCCTGCTCGTCTCGTTCATCGTCTACGCCCCGGCCACGCTGCTGTTCGTGCTGGCCCGCCGGGAGCAGGGCCGGCAGCTGTTCTCCGGCCGCGAACTCGTCATCCTCGCCGTCTCGGTGATCGGCGCCGTCGCCGGCATCACGGCGCTCGCGACCGGCTGGATCTCCATCTGACCTTTCAGGAGGCAACCCATGTCCCTCGACCACGACGCCACCACGCTGGGTGTGCGCTCGGAGGTCGGCCGGCTGCGCAAGGTGCTGGTCTGCGCGCCCGGCCTGGCGCACCGCCGGCTCACCCCGAGCAACGCCGACGACCTGCTCTTCGACGACGTCATGTGGGTGGAGATGGCGCAGCGCGACCACGCCGACTTCGTCAACAAGCTGCGGTCCCGCGGCGTGGAGGTGGTCGAGCTGCACGACCTGCTCGCCGAGACGATGGCGATCACCGAGGCCCGGGACTGGCTGCTCGACCGCAAGATCATCGCCAACGAGGTCGGGCTGGGCCTGCTCGACGACACCCGCGCGTTCCTGGGCGAGCTCAAGCCGCGGGAGCTCACCGAGTACCTGATCGGCGGGCTGTCCACCGCCGACCTGCCGGCCGAGGTCCGCTCCGGTTATCTCGCCCTGGCCCGGGAGTCCACCGGCGTCCGCGAGTACCTGATGCCCCCGCTGCCCAACACCCTCTACACCCGCGACACCACCTGCTGGCTGTACGGCGGGGTGACCCTCAACCCGCTCTACTGGCCGGCCCGGCACGACGAGACCCTGCTGATGAAGGCGGTCTACCGGTTCCACCCGGACTTCGCCGGCGCGCCGGTCTGGTGGGGCGACCCGGAGCGGGACTGGGGACTTGCCACCTTCGAGGGCGGCGACGTGATGCCGGTCGGCAACGGCGTGGTGCTGGTCGGGATGAGCGAGCGCACCTCCCGGCAGGCCATCACCCAGGTCGCCGCGGCGCTGTTCGCGGCCGGCGCCGCCGAGCGGGTGATCGTCGCCGGGATGCCGAAGCTGCGGGCCGCCATGCACCTGGACACCGTGTTCACGTTCGCCGACCGCGACGTGGTCACGTTGTACCCGCACATCATGGACGGGGTGCACACGTTCACCCTGGTGCCCAGCGACCGGGACACCGGCCTCGACGTGATCGACGAGGGTGACCGGTCGTTCGTGGAGGTGGTGGCGGAGTCGCTGGGCCTCAAGCAGCTGCGGGTGATCGAGACCGGCGGCGACGTGTACGCCTCGGAACGCCAGCAGTGGGACAGCGGCAACAACGCGGTCGCTGTCGAACCGGGTGTGGTCTTCACCTACGACCGCAACACCCAGACGAACACCCTGCTGCGGCGGGCCGGGATCGAGGTCATCACGATCGTCGGCGCCGAGCTGGGCCGGGGCCGCGGCGGTGGGCACTGCATGACCTGCCCGCTGATCCGCGACGCGGTGGAGTTCTGAGGTCGCGGTGTCCTTCGACTATGAGGCGCTGGTGTTGTTCCTGGCGCTGTTCGCGCTCTACAGCCCGGTGGCGGCGCTGTCGTCCTACCTGCCGTACGTCCGGCCGTTCAGCCATCCGCAGCAGCTGCGGATGGCGGCCGGGCTGGCCGTCAACGTCGTGGTGTTCGTGCTGCTGGCCATCTGGGTCGGCGAGCCGCTGCTGGAGCTGCTCGGGCTGAGCACGGCGGCGCTGACCGCGACCGGTGGCATCGCGCTGATCCTGGCCGCGGTGCCGCTGATGCGCGGATCCGGCGATCCGGTGCCGGCGGACACCACGCACGTGGCGCCGGCCACGCCCCGGTCGGTGCTGTTCACGCCGCTGACGTTCCCGCTGACCGTCGGGGGGACCACGTTCGCGTTCGGGGTGGCGGCGGCCGCCGACGTGGGCAGCGTGACCGGCCGGCTCTGGCTGTCGCTGGCCGCGGTGGCGTATGCCCTGGTCACCGGGCTGACGCTCTACCTCTCCGGGCACGTGGAGCGCCGGATCTCACCGGCCGCGGCGGCCATCCTGGACCGGGTCGCCGGGATCCTGCTCACCAGCATCGCCGTGGTGCTGCTGGTGAACGGATTCACCGACCTGGTGCGCGCCGCCTGGTAATTGATCGTCGCCCAGAAGAGGACCTGGGCGACGATCAATGCTTACCGCCGGCGGACGACGCGCCGGGTCACCCGGCGGGCGGTGCGCCGCCCGGTACGCCGGGCCACTCTCCGTGATCCGAACATGATGTCTCCCCTCAGGCTCCCGCGGTCTCCAGGTCGTGCAGTTCCTTGGCCTCCTCGGCGTTCACCAGGCCGATCCCGATCAGGTCGAACGGGCTGATGAACCCGTCCGCGAGCCGGGCGCCGCCGGCCCGCGCGATCGCGTCGCGCAGCGGCACCGCCCAGTGGTGCTCGATCAGCAGGAGCGCGGCCGCACTGTCGTTCGGGATCTCGCCCAGCACGTCCCAGGCCTGCGGATCGTCGAAGACCGCGACACCGCCCTCGGCGTCCGCGGCCGCCGCGCCGAGCGCCGCTCCCGCCTCCATCCCGGCCTCACCCTCGATGCCGAGCCCGATCAGCGCGCCGATCTTGCTGCCCAGCTCGACGGCTTCCTCCCGGGTCAGGTTGCTGAGGTGCTCGACCTCCAGTTCGCCCTGCGCGTCCTTGTAGACGGCGAGGGCGTCGATCACTCGTACCGTGTCGGTCTGCCGCAGCCGTTCCAACTCGGCGATGACCTCGCCGTGGAAGTCCGGGTGCCGGAAGCCCAGCACGATCAGCTGTACCGGTCCGATGGCCATCTGCTGCCCCTTCTGGTTGCTTTGTGCTCTCCCCCGATCCTCGGTTCGGCGGACCCGGCGCCGCCTCATCCGGCGCGGGTGAAGCCACTCGCCGGGCCACGCGGCACGCTCCGGTCATGAAGCGTTTCCTCGTCGTAGTGCTCCTCCTCGGCCTGGCCGGCTGCGCCGCCGAGGAGCCGTCCACCCCACCGGTCTGCGACAGCCTGGCGTCGGTGCAGAACACCGTCGACCACATCCGGAACACCAACGTCTCGGAGAACGGGCTGTCCGCGCTGCGGCCGTACCTGACCCAGCTCAAGGACCAGTTCAACCAGCTCTACCTGGACGCCAAGGCCCAGTTCGCGCCGCAGGCCGAAGCGCTGCGCACGGCGGTCGACCAGCTCGGCGCCGACCTGCGGGCCGCGCAGGGCGATCCGAGCGTGGCCAACCTGGCCACCGTCCGCACCTCGGTCACCTCGGTCCGGGCCAGCGCGCACACCCTGCGCGACGCCATGGCCTCGACCTGCTGAGCGGGGGTTCACGATGGAGATCGAGGAGAGCCGGGCCACCGGCTGGGTCGCCTGGGTGCTGTTCGGCGGCATCCTGCTGGTCCTGCTCGGCGCGATACACCTGACCGTCGGGCTGGTCACGCTGCTGCGCCCGGAGTTCATCGCCGGCGACCGGGCCGACCTGCTGCTGC
This sequence comes from Actinoplanes awajinensis subsp. mycoplanecinus, assembly GCF_001509495.1. Taxonomy (NCBI): domain Bacteria; kingdom Bacillati; phylum Actinomycetota; class Actinomycetes; order Micromonosporales; family Micromonosporaceae; genus Actinoplanes; species Actinoplanes awajinensis. Next base: position 19,844 of record NZ_LLZH01000291.1, read on the forward strand.
CGGTGTCGCTGACCGCGCTCGCCTGGATGCACCTGGCGCTGGGCGTGCTCGCCCTGGTCACCGGCGCCGGGCTGATCCGCGGGCTGACCTGGGCGCGGGTGGTGGCGATCCAGCTCGCGGTGCTGGCCGCGCTGGTGAACTTCACGTTCATCGCGGTCTTCCCGGTGTGGTCGATCATCGCGGTCGTGCTGGCCACGCTGATCGCCTGGGCGGCCGCCATGCACGGCGACGAGGTCGCCGACGCCATGGCCCCGCCGACGCCGGCCGCCTTCGGATCGTGATCCGCGGGCTCGACGACTGGCAGCGACGGCACCGCGTGCCCGGCTTCGGGTACGCGGTGCTGCGCAAGTACCTGGACGACGGCGGGCCCCGGGAGGCCGCGCTGATCACGTACTACGGGTTCCTCAGTCTCTTCCCGGTGCTGCTGCTCGGCGTGACGATCGTGTCGCAGATCCTGGCCGACCGGCCGGAGCTGCGGCGCGAGGTGGTCGACGCGATCGTGCCGGTGCCGCTGCGCGCGGACGTGGACGCGGCGATCGCGGGGATGCCGACGTCGTACGCCGCCCTGGCCCTCGGGGTGGCCGGGCTCGCCTACGCGGCCGCCGGGGTGGTGCTCTCGGCGCACCAGACGCTCAACCATCTCGCGGCGGTCCCCTACCGGGACCGGTCCGGCCTGGTCTCCCGCTACCTGCGGGTGCTGGCCGCCCTGGCGGCCCTGCTGGCCGGCATCGTGCTGGTGGCCACGCTGCCGGCGGTCGGCGCGCTCGCCGGCGCCTTCGTCGTGCTGCTGCTGGTCGCGTGGGTGCTGCTGGACCGGCCGGCGCCGCTGCGGTCGCTCTGGCCCGCCGCGCTGCTCGGTGCGGGCGCGGTGATCCTGCTGGTCCAGCTCGGCGCGGTGCTGCTGCCCGGCCTGATCCGGCGGGCCGGGCCGGTCTACGGCGGTTTCGCCACCGTGGCCGGCCTGTTCACCCTGCTCTACCTGCTCAGCAACATGCTGGTGGGCGCGGCCGAGGTGGCCGCGGTCCGGCACGCCCGGCTCTGGCCCCGCGGCCTGGACCCGGCCCGGCCCACCGAGGCCGACCGGCACGCCCAGGAACTGCTCACGCGCGAACAGGCTCGGTCTTAGGCAGGAACCACGCCGCCACCAGCCCGATCGCGCCGGCCACCGCCACGGCCAGCATCGCCAGGGCGTACGCCGTGCCCGGCCGGTTGCCCACCACCGCCACCAGGATCGTCCCGGCCACCGCGCCGCCCAGCGCCGACCCGAGGTTGGAGACGCTGCGGGACAGCCCGGAGATCTCTCCCTGGAGCTCCTCGCCGAACGCGGACTGCACCACGTTCACCGACGGGGTGAGCATGCCGCCCAGCCCGAACCCGGTCACGAACAGCCCGGGGACGAACGCCCACACCGAGTGCCAGGCGAAGGCCAGCGAGATCAGCAGCACCACCCCGACCACGGTGATCAGGAAGCCGCCGACGATCAGGGTCCGCTGAGCGCGCCGCTTCGCGAACCGCTCGGCGGCCAGCGAGGAGAGCAGCAACCCGGCCGTGGTGGCGGTGAACACCAGCCCGGTCTCGATCGCGTTGTAGCCCCGGACCACCTGCAGGTATGCCGAGACCACGAACGACGTGCCCATCAGCATCAGCCACTGCAGACACTGCGTGATCATGCCGAGGTTCGCGGTCCGGTCGCGGAACAGCGCGGTGGACAGCAGCGCCGGCCGGCCGGACCGTTCCTTCGCGCGCATCGAGAAGAAGAACCAGGTCAGTGCCCCCGCGCCGGCCACCACCAGGCCGACGGACAGCAGCAGGTTGTTGTCGGCCAGCAGGATGCCGGAGACCACCAGTACCAGGCCGAGCGCGGAGAGCGCCGCACCGGCCGGGTCGGTCGGCTGGGTCGGGTCCGGCGGCAGCGGGTCACGCACCCAGCGCCGGCTGAGCACCGCGATCAGCAGCACGACGAGCGCCTGGAACACGAACGCGGCCCGCCAGCTGAACACCGTGGTGATGAGCCCGCCGATCAGCGGCCCGGCCGCCGCGCCGACCCCGCCCAGCGCGCTGATCATGCCGAACGCCCGGGCCCGCGACGCCAGGTCGGTGAAGAGCAGGGTGGTCAGGATGTAGACCGGCGGGATCAGCATCGCGGTGCCGACCCCCTCCAGGATCGAGTTGCCCAGGATCAGCACGCCCAGGCCCGGTGCGACCGAGCTGAGCAGCGCGCCGACCGCGTAGATCAGCAGGCCGATCGTCAGGCAGCGTTTGCGGCCGATCCGGTCGGTCAGCTTGCCGCCCGGGATCATCAGGGCCGCCATCACCAGCAGGAAGATCGTGATGGCCACCTGGACTCCGGCGACCGTGGTGTCCAGGTCCTCGCTGATGTCGTTGATCATCACGTTCATGTTCGAGCCGGCGAAACTGCAAATGAACTGGGCCAGCGCGAACGGGATCAGGGCCCGTCTGAGTTCCGCCGGGAAACGTCCGGTCATCGCTGCACCGCCTCCGTGGTCTGCTCGGTCCCGGCGCACACTGCCCCGGCGTGCGGCTCCCGGCATCCTCCGGGGCGCATGACTTTCACCGGCGGTCGCCGCTCCAGCGCGGGCCGACCTCGCGCCACTCCCGGGTCCAGGCCCGGTCCCGCCCGCGGTCCAGCAGTGCCCGGCCGATCCGGTGCAGGCCGGTCAGCCCGGCGGCCAGGCAGAGCACCACCGCCGCACCGACCAGGACCGCCTGGGAGACCGGCCGCCGCCGGGCCGGCCCGGCCCGTTGCTCACCCGTCTCGTCCACCCAGATCTGCACCCGGCCGCCGGCGCGGGCGCCCGGGTCGACCTGCACGATCCCGGCGCGCGGCGCACCGTTGGGCGCGGCCCAGGTGGCCCGCGCGGCCAGCGGCAGGGTGGACGCGGTCCCCTGCGGACCGAACGCGCCGGCGTTCTCGGCCAGCACCGCGTCCACCCGGAAGATGTGGTCGCGTTCCCACTCCCGGGCCCGCACGTCGGAGCGGTAGCTGGCCTCCCCGGCCTGCCAGGCCAGCAGCGGCGCGCCGGCCAGGAACGTGAACACCAGCACGAACACCAGCAGGCTCTCCACCCGGTCGGTGGTGCGGCGCAGCACGTTGCGCTCCCCGCCGAACCGGCGGGCGGCCCCTCGACCGATCATTTCGCGGTTCCTCCCCCAGCCGTCGCCCGGACTCGAGAATCCGTTCCGGCGTCACCGGGCGTCGCCATTCGCCGCGGATGATTCGCCGGGGAACCGGCCGCGTCACCGTGGTTCCGGGGCGGCGCGGGCCGGCCCGGGAAGGGGCCGGCACCGTGGCGGAGGCGTTCTTCTGGGGCCTGGTCAGCGCGTCGGCTCTGCTGGTGGGCGCGCTGCTGGCGTACCGGTTCCGGCTCGGCCGGCGGGTGATCGCCACGGTGATGGCCCTCGGCACCGGCGTGCTGCTCGGCTCGGTCTCGTTCGAGCTGATCGACGAGGCGCTGCGGACCCGTACGGTCGCAGCGGTCAGTGTGTTCGTCCTGCTCGGCGCGGCGGTCTTCACCGCCGGTGACTGGCTGCTGAGCCGGCGCGGCGGCGGCGAGCGCAAGGACGCCGAGGGCGCCCAGTCCACCGGCTCACCGCTGGCGATCCTGCTCGGCTCGGTGCTGGACGGCATCCCCGAGTCGTTCGTGCTCGGCCTGACCGTGCTGCAGGGCCAGGTCAGCCTGGCCCTGTTGGCCGGCGTGGTGCTCTCCAACCTGCCGGAGGGGATGGCGTCGTCCAGCGGGCTGCGCGCCGCGGGCTGGCCACAACGGCGGGTGCTGCTGATGTGGTCCTCGGTGGTGCTGGTCTCCGCGCTGTCCGCGGCCGCCGGATACGCCCTGCTCGATCCGCAGGGGGAGTTCACCGGCGCGCTGACGCAGGCGTTCGCGGCGGGCGCGCTGCTGGCCATGCTCTCCGACACGCTGCTGCCCGAGGCGTACGAGGTGGATGGTGTGCTCACCGGCCCGTTCGTGGTCGTCGGCTTCGCCGTCTCGCTGGGGCTGTCCGCGATCTGAGCCCGGTTCACCCTGGCGGGGTGACGATCCGGGCCGGTGTTCCGGCGACGCTCGACCCATGACCGGCAGCCGCATCCGCCTCACCCACGAGTCCGCCGAGGCGACCGCCGCCGGCATCTACGGCATCATCGTCGGCGCCGCCGTCCTGGTCGCCGCGCACGCCGACCGGGCGTGGCGTGACGTCATCGCGGTCCTGGTCACCCTGATCGTCTACTGGGCCGCGGAACGCTACGCCCGGATCGTCGCCGAGCGCATCCACGAGGGTCACCGACCGGCCTGGCACACCGTCCGCGAGCAGCTGACCTCCGGCTGGGAGCTGGTCACCGCGTCGGTGCTGCCGCTGCTGACCCTGATCGCGGTCCGGCTCACCGGCACCCGCCTGCTCACCGCGGAGATCCTCTCGCTGTGCATGAGCACGCTGCTGCTCTGTGTGGCCGGCTGGCGCATCGGCGCGGACGGCCGCCTCACCACCGCGGAACGCCTGGTGTCCACCCTGGTCGCCGGCACCTTCGGCGCCGCCATGATCCTGCTCAAGACCGCGCTCCACTGAAACCCTCATCCGGTACGAGTACGGAGCGCCCGCCCGCAGGCTACGAGCCGAGTCCCGCCCGTGAGGCGACGCGACACCGCGCCCCCTCCGGACCGCGGCGCGCCTCCCGCCCCCGGCTGGCGCTCAGGGGTGTCTCAACGGCCGGGAGACAACCCTGAGCACCAGCCGGGAACCGCTACCGAACGGACTGCGGTGCGCGGCGCGGGTCTGGCTGGTCGTGAGGGGTGCCAACGGCGTGCCGAGGCACCCCTCACGACCAGCCGGGGACCGCAACTGGACCGGACTGCGGCGCATGTCGCGGCCAGCCGGGGGCCGCTAGCGGCTGACTTTGATCACTCGGCCGGTGCTCCAGCCGGTGCCGGTGGCATACCGCTCGCAGACGGTGATCGTGGTGGAGTTGATCCGGATCAGGTTCCACGACTGACCGGTGCCGCGGGTGCGATGGCTGGTCGCGGTGCCGGCGACCACCACGACGGTGCCGTGCTCCGGTCGTACGTCAGGAATGTGGGTGTGTCCGGCGACCAGGAGGTGGACGCCTGCCTCGCGCACCGCCTCCCGCAGCCGGCCCCGGCCGGCCAGACTGCCCGGCGGATGGTGCAGCGCGACCAGCCGGAGGTCCTGCTCCGCGGCGGCGCCGAAGGTGCCGGTGATCCGCGCCGCCTGGCGCCGGGTGATCCGGCCGTCCTTCCACCGCCAGCGCGGCATCGACGACAGCCCCACCGCGGTCAGGCCCGGGACCCGCACCACCGGTTGCAGATCGCTGGTGATCCAGGTCCGGAAGCGACCGTACGGCCACAGCACCCGCAGCGGGCTGATCAGCGGCAGGTCATGGTTGCCGAGAACCACCAGCAGCGGCTGCGGCAACCGGTCGAGCACCGTCCTGGCCTGGCGGAACTCGCGCACCCGGGCGCGCATCGTCACGTCGCCGGTGACCACGGTCAGCACCGGCCGCGCGGCGGTCACGTCGGCGATCAGGGACCGCACCGTGTCCGGATCGTGCGCGCCGAGGTGCAGGTCGGAGACGTGCGCGACGGTCAGCATGACACCGGCCCGGCCGGAGGTGATCCGGGCCGGGCCGACGCGACGGAGGCGTTCACCGGGGCGGAAGGCCCTCTCCGCTCGGCGTCACCACCGTCCCGGCCTTGCCGGACAGGATCGCCGCCGCGTCGTCGAGCGCGCCGATCGCGGCCACCCCGCCGGTCAGCTCGACGAACCGGCAGACCGCCTCCACCTTGGGACCCATCGAGCCGGACGGGAACCGTTCCCGCCGCAGCTCGGCGGGGGTGGCCCGGGCGATCGGCGACGGCTGCGGGCCGCCGAAGCCGCGCTGGACCGCCGGCACGTCGGTGAGCAGCAGCAGCGCGTCGGCGTCGAGGGACTCGGCGAGCACCGCGGTGGCCAGGTCCTTGTCGACGACGGCCTCGACGCCGCGCAGCTGCCCGTCCTGGTCACGGATCACCGGGATCCCGCCGCCGCCGGCGCAGACCACGACCGTGCCCTCGAACAGCAGCGACCGGATGATCCGGGTCTCCACGATCCGCTGTGGCTGTGGCGACGGCACCACCCGCCGCCACTGCGGGCCGTCGGCGGCGACCGTCCAGCCGCGCTCGGCGGCCAGCCGTTTGCCGGTCTGCTCGTCGTAGACCGGCCCGACGAACTTGGCCGGGCTGCCGAAGGCCGGGTCGGCCGCGGAGACCAGGGTCTGATCCAGGATCGCGGCGACCTGCCGGCCGGGCAGCGCGTTCTGCAACGCCTGCAGCAGCCAGTAGCCGATCATGCCCTGGGTCTGCGCGCCGAGCACGTCGAACGGGTACGGCACCTGCAGCGCCGGGTCGGCCGCCGACTCCAGGGCGAGCATCCCGACCTGCGGCCCGTTGCCGTGCGTGATGACGATCTCGTGATCGCCGGCGAGCGGAGCGAGCGCCTCGACCGCGCGGACCGCGTTGGCGCGCTGCACCGCGGCGTCCGGCCGCTGACCGCGTTCCAGCAGCGCGTTGCCCCCGATCGCGATGACCATGCGCATCGGTCAGGCCCCCAGCGTGGCGACCATGATCGCCTTGATGGTGTGCATCCGGTTCTCGGCCTGGTCGAAGACGATCGAGTACGGCGACTCGAACACGTCGTCGGTGATCTCCAGCGCGTCCAGGCCGGTGTGCTCGAAGATCTCCTCGCCGACCTTGGTCCGCCGGTCGTGGAACGCCGGCAGGCAGTGCATCACCTTCACCGCGGGGTTCCCGGTGGCCTGCACCACGCCCCTGTTGATCTGGTACGGCTTGAGCAACCCGATCCGCTCGTCCCACGCCTGTTTCGGCTCACCCATCGACAGCCACACGTCGGTGTAGAGGAAGTCCGCGTCGCGCACCCCCTCGCCGACGTCCTCGGTGTGGGTGATCCGGGCACCGGTGGTCTCCGCGATCGCCCGCGCCGCCTTGATCACCTCGTCGGGGTTCCACCGCGACTGCGGTGCGACCATCCGCACGTCCATCCCCATCATCGCGCCGCCCACCAGCAGCGAGTTGCCCACGTTGTTGTGCGCGTCGCCGAGGAACGCGAACGTGATCTCGTTGTCGTGCTTGACCGTGTGCTCGCGCATGGTGAGCAGGTCGCAGAGGGTCTGGGTGGGGTGCCACTCGTCGGTGAGGCCGTTCCACACCGGCACGCCGGCGTAGCGGGACAGGGTCTCCACGCCCTCCTGGCCGAAGCCGCGGTACTCGAGGGCGTCGTAGAAGCGGCCGAGCACCCTGGCGGTGTCCGCGATCGATTCCTTGTGGCCGAGCTGGGTGCTGACCGGGTCCAGGAACGTGACGTGCGCGCCCTGGTCGTGTGCGGCCACCTCGAACGCGCACCGGGTCCGGGTGGAGGTCTTCTCGAAGATCACCGCGATGTTCTTCCCGGTCAGCCGGGGCACCTCGGTACCGGTGTACTTGGCGGCCTTGAGCTGGGCGGCGAGCCGCAGCAGGAAGCGCCATTCGTCCGGGGTGAAGTCGAGTTCCTTGAGGAAGCTGCGGTTGCGCAGGTTCACGGACATGGTCGGGCCTTTCGACGAAGGATCAGGCGTCGCGTTCGATCGGGCAGGTCATGCAGCGCGGCCCGCCACGGCCGCGGCCCAGCTCGCCGCCGGCGATGGTGATCACCTCGATGCCGTGCCGGCGCAGGAACGTGTTGGTGGTGACGTTGCGCTCGTAGCCGACGATCACGCCCGGCTCGACCGCCAGGAAGTTGTTGCCGTCGTCCCACTGCTCGCGCTGGGCGGCCCGGACGTCCTCGTTGGTCTCCAGCACCTGGATCTTGTCGATGCCCAGGGTCTCGGCGATCGTGGCGAACAGGTCGTCGTTGCCGACCACCTCCAGCCCGTCCGGGTCGTCGGCGGGCAGCACGGTCCAGGACCGCAGGGCGCCCTGCAGGTACGGGTACATCACGAAGGTGTCCCGGGCGATCATGGTCATCACCGTGTCGAGGTGCATCATGGCGTGCGAGTGCGGCAGCTCGATGGCGATCACCTTGGTCGCCGCGCCGGCCTGGAACAGGTTGCGGGCCAGGTTCTCCACGCCCATCGCGGTGGACCGCTCGCCCAGCCCGATCATCACGGCGCCGTTGCCGAGCACGTGGATGTCGCCGCCCTCCAGGGTGGCCGGCTGGTGCGGCAGGTCGTCGGCGCCGTACCACATGTCGAAGTCGGCGAGGGTGAACATCGGGTGGAACCGGTAGATCGCCGAGCTGTGCACCGACTCGCGGTGCCGGGCCGGCATCGCCATCGGGTTGACGCTGACCCCGCCGTAGATCCAGGCCGAGTTGTCCCGCTGGAACAGGTGGTTGGGCAGCGGGGTGAGCACGAAGTCGTCGGCGCCCATCAGCTCCCAGCGCAGGCTGTTCACGGTGAAGCCGGCCAGCTCCTGTTTGAGCACCCCGCCGATCAGGTAGTCGGCGAGCTTGGCGCTCTCGGCCTGCTCGGCGAGCCGGCGCAGCGGCCCGACCAGGGTGGGACCGACCGTGTCGTCGGTGATGATCCGGTCCAGCACCCAGGTGCGGGCGTGCGGGATGTCCAGCACGTCGGCGAGCAGCTTCGCGAAGTAGTGCACCTCGATCCCGCGCTCGCGCAGCACCTCGGCGAACGCGTCGTGCTCCTCCCGGGCCCGCCGGGCCCAGAGGATGTCGTCGAACAGCAGGTCCTTGACGTTGTCCGGGGTGAGCCGGCTCAGTTCGACGCCGGGGCGGTGCAGGATCACCTGCCGCAGCCGGCCGGTCTCGGAATCCACGTGGAAACTCATGGTGATCTCCCTGGTGATCACTCGTAGGTGGGGACCGGCGGCGGCGCCGTCATCCGGTTGCGGGTGGCGAGGTAGACCGGCACGCCGAGCAGGAACGCGGCGCCGGCCATCAGGAACGGGCCCCAGACGACGTACCAGTCGTCGTGGCCGGTGTTGCGCGAGTACCAGACGAACAGGATCGAGAAGATCAGGCTGAGCAGAGCGATCGTGGAGTCCCGGACGAACTGGGCGCGGTTGCCCAGCCGGCGGTCCTGCAGGCGCCACTTGAGCTGGGCGAGGGCAGAGAACGCGTACGGGATGGCCGCGGTGATCCCGGTCATCAGCACCAGGGTGTTGAACACCGTGGCACCGCTGGCGCCCATGTAGCTGACCGTCATGGCCAGGCTGCCGAACACGGTCGACGACAGGATCCCGGCGGTCGGCACACCGCGGGCGGACAGCTTGCCGAAGATCGCCGGGAACACCCCGTCCTTCGCGGCGGCCAGCGGCATCTCCGCGCAGATCATGGTCCAGCCGTTGAGCGCGCCGAGCCCGGACACGATCACCGCGAGGGCGGTCAGGTCGCCGGCCCAGGTCCCGCCGCCGGCGATCGTGTTCGCCGCCACCGAGTAGGACGCCTGGTCCTCGGCGAGGGTGGTGGTCGGCACGATGCCGAAGACCGCGATCATCGAGAGCAGGTACACCACCGCGGCGCCGATCGTGCCGAGCACGGTGGCCCGGGGCACGTTGCGGGCCGGGTCGCGGACCTTCGCGGCGGCCACCGCGGCGCACTCCACGCCGAGGTAGCTGAACAGGCAGATGGCCATCGCGCTGCCGATCGCCTGCCAGTCGTTGTCGCCGCTGACGTTGGCCGGCTGGTAGTTCGCGGTGCTGATGAAGAACAGCCCGACCGTGGACATGATCAGCAGCGGGATGAACTTGACGACGGTGGTCCAGAGCTGCACCGCGCCCATGTTCTTCACACCGGTCAGGTTGATCAGCGCCGGGATCCAGAGGCCGATCAGGGCGATCACGATGGACCAGCCGGTCACCGAGTCCTTGTTGACGAAGTGCTCGACGTAGAAGACCCAGCCGGTGACGATCGCCGCGTTACCGGCCCACGCGGTGATCCAGTACGACCAGGCGTTGACGAACCCGACGGTGTTGCCGAACGCGGCACGGGCGTAGGCGTACGGGCCGCCGTCGGCGGGCAGTCGCCGGGAGAGCACCGCGAACATCACGGCGAGCGCGAGCGCACCGAGCGTGGTCAGCCCCATCGCGACGATGCTGATCGGCCCGATCCCGGACAGCGAATACGGCAGGTTGAAGATGCCGACACCGATGATGGTGCCGAGGATCAGGGCGGTCGCCTGGGGCAGTCCGAGGCTCCGGTTCATCGGGCCCTCCGTTCGGTCTGCGGGCAGCCTCGCCCGGGTCTGCCGGGCGGGGCATCCTTCCGCGGGGATGACTCAGGGCGCGGCCGGCGTGAACCGGCCCATCTCGTCGGCGCCCTTCTGGATCACGCCGTAGCTCGACTCCGGCACCGGCTGCCAGGCGCCCTCGAGGTCGCCCAGCGGCTCGGAGACCACCAGCCGGGTCTCCTCGGAGAGCGCGCGGAGCTGCCGGTTCTCCGGGTAGAGCGCCTGCAGCGCGGTGGTCTCGGTGCTGAAGTACAGCGACCGGCTGTGGCCCTCGCTGGAGTACCGGAAGCACCAGATCCGGTCACCGTCGGTGGTGGCCACGGTCATCTGCAGCGGATCGGCGACCCCGTGCGCGCGGCCCACCGCCTCGACCAGCCCGGCCATCCGTTCCACCGCGGCCACCGGGCGGTCCCGCAGGCCGTACGTCAGCGCCAGGTGGAACATCACCTCGGAGTCGGTAGAGCCGGCCAGCGACGGGTAGAGCCGCGGGTCGACGGCGAGTGTCAGGTCCCGTTTGAGCGTGCTGAACTCACGGATCGATCCGTTGTGCACCCACAACCAGTTCTCGTGCCGGAACGGGTGGCAGTTGGTCTGCTGCACCGCGGTGCCGGTGCTGGCCCGGATGTGCGCCAGGAACAGCGGCGACGAGATGGACCCGGCGATCTCGCGCAGGTTCGCGTCGTTCCAGGCCGGCCCGGTCCCGCGGAACAGCGCGGGGGCGGGCGGCCCGTCGACCGGGTACCAGCCCACCCCGAACCCGTCGCCGTTGGTGGTCTCCACGCCGAGCCGGGAGTGCAGGCTCTGGTCGATGAGCGAATATTGCGGCTTGTAGAGCAGCTCCTCCAGGCGGATCGGCGTGCCCGAGTAGGCCAGCCAGCGGCACATGGACGGCTCCTTCCGGTGTCGATGCGGGCCATCGTCACCGGGTTCCGGGCCGGCGGGCTCACCCCGGCGGGATGAGCTTCGCGAGGCATCCGCGCAGGTAGTGATGCACCTCGTCGGCGGAGTTCAGCGCGCCCGGCGGCTCCCAGTCGCGGGGGTGGATCAGCACCGGCCGGTCCTGGGCCCCGCCCATCCCGCCGTGGCAGCCGATCAGGTCCTCGAACGCCGCGACCTGCCCGCTGACCGGATCCCAGAGGCTGTTCACCACCAGGTCGCCGGTGTGCGCGAGGCTGTCGTGCCGGCGCAGGTCGGCGGCGGCGTGCGGGCCGAAGCCGAGCAGCGGATCCACCCCGTCGACCCGGTCGTCGGCGAGGCGCCGGCGGCCGGCCGGTCCGAGAACGATCGGGCCCCAGCGCCGGGAGCGGACCAGCACCCAGCCGATCCCGGGATGCCCGGTCAGGCCGGGCAGCAACGCCGGGTGTTCCTGCTCGATCTCCTCGAGGCTGACCCGGCCGGCGCGCCGGGCGAAATAGATCAGGGCGAGATTCCCCGAGGCCGCGACCACGATCTGCGGCCGGTCCGCCGCCGGGTCCGCGTCGTTCTTCACGGTACGGGTGAGCCCGGCCCGCAGCGCCCGGGCCCGGCCGGCCTGCTCGTCCTCCGCGGGCGCGACGACCGCCCCCGCCGTGGTCAGCCCGGCGACCAGGTCCTCCAGCCGGATCCCGTAGCGCTGCGCGAACGTCGCGCCCTGGCTCTGCCCGTGATCGGAGAGCACCACGAACTGGTACGGCCGGGGCGCCGCCTCGGCGATCCCGGCCAGGACGGCCAGCACCGCGTCGATGCCCTCCAGCGCCGCGAGGGCCTCCGGCCGGGCCGGGCCGGCGTGGTGGGCGATCTCGTCGTAGTCGACGAAGTCGCAGTACACCACGGGCGCCCCGCGCATCATCTGCTCGGCGAGCACGGCCAGGTTCAGGTGCCGCAGCAGCACGTTCGTCGCACCCCGCAACAGCACGTACGACCAGGCGCGGCGCATCCGCGGCAGCACCCGGCGCAGCCGCTGCCGGCGGGCCTGGTGCAGCTCCTTGACGATCTCGCCGACGGTCAGCACCAGCGAGCGGGTGAGCCCGAACGGGTCGAGCAGGTAGGCGCTCACGTACCGGGCCGGGCCGGCGGCGGCGCGGCGCGCGGTGCTCATGGTCAGCAGCGAGGTGGGCGCGTCGCCGGAGAACACGTTGCTGACGCTGACCCCGCCGTCGGCGAGCAGCCCGTGCCCGTCCGAGCAGCGGGACTCGACGAGCGCGGCGTCCCGGGGCCGGTTCGTGACGATCATCCGGCCGGACGTCTTCTCGTACCAGCGGAACGCCGGGACCCGGTCGCTGGCGCCGTGCAGCAGCCCGGCCTGGCTGGCCGGTGTGGTGGCCGGCAGCTGGGCGTGCCACTCGGCCAGCAGGTGACTGCCCGCGCCGAGCCAGCGGCCCAGCGTCGGCAGGTTCCCGGCCTCGATCGCCCACCGGGCCAGCGGCGCGGACAACCCGTCGACCTGGATGATCATCACGCCGGGGGTGGTGGTCCGGGGCACGCTGCGCCGGAATCGCCGGTTGACCCGGAGCAGGTGCTGGGTGACCACACCGTCTTGTCCCGCCGTGACCACCCAGAGCCCCGCGCTCATCACCGCCGCACCCAGCCAGGCCGCGCCGAACGCGCTGGCGAACCCGTCCACGTGCACCCCGGGGGTGAGCTCCAGCGCGGCGTAGACCAGCAACGCCTGGCTGACCAGCCAGCCGGCCACGACACCGGCCCAGCCGGTCGCCGCGAGCAGCTTCACCAGCGCCGGCCGCAGCACCGCGCCGAGCAACCCGACCAGGATCGCCGCCGTCAGCACCGCGAGGCCGTTCTCCGCACTGATCCCGGGGAGCACGGCCACCGTGAACCCGAGCGCCACCGCACCCAGCGCCACCGTGCCCAGTTGCGCCGTGACCCGCATGTCGACAGCCTGCCGCCCGGCGGGCGGGCCGGCCTCACACCGGCGGGATGAACGCGGGGCGGGTGCTCCGGTCGTACCCCCGGCGGTTTCACCCACCCGGGATGGGTCGGCCCGGCGGCGGACCGGCGACAGTGAGCCCGGAGGTGACCGCGATGCCGGAGCCGGCCTGGATGGAGCGGGTGCCGCACGGGCTGCGGCCGCGCGCGGCGCTGGTGCTCGGCAGCCGGCTCGGCGCGCTGGTGCTGCACGGCCTCGGCGAGCTGGTCCGGGTGCAGATCTTCGATCGGGCGATGACCCTCGCGGCGCAGTCCTTCACCTCGATCTTCCCGCTGCTGATCATGCTGGCGGCGCTGCTCGGGCCGGCCCACCGCGCCGAGCTCACCGACCTGCTCCGGCTGCCGGACGCCAGTGAGCGGCTGCTGCAGGCGGCGCTGAGCGGCAGCCGCAGCAGCGCGTTCGGCGTGGTCGGGTGCCTGATCGTGATCCTCTCCGCGACCGGGCTGAGCCGGGCGCTGGTCCGCTCCTACCAGGCGGTGTGGGGCGTGCACCGCAAACCGACCGGGGTGGCGGCGACCGGCCGGCAGGTCGGCGCGGTGGTGGCCCTGGTCGCGCTGCTGCTGTCGGCCCGTTTCCTGGCCTGGCTGGCCTCGCTGCTGCCGGCCCCGCGGGCGTCCGGTGTGCTGGTCGCGGTGATCGCGGACGGCGCGCTGGCGATCCTGCTGCCGTGGCTGCTCCTCGGCGGGCGGGCGCCGCGCGGGCCGTTGCTGGCCGGCGGCGTGGTGTTCGCCCTGCTGATGATCGCGGTGCGCGGCGCCGGGGCGATCTACCTGCCCCGGGCGCTGCAGTCCAGCACCGACAAGTACGGCACGATCGGGCTGGCGTTCACCTTCATCGGCTGGCTCTACGTGCTGTCCTTCTGCCTGCTGCTGTCCGCGGTGATCGGCGGCATGATCACCGCAGGCCGGGGTGAGCTCACAGCAGGCCCAGCTGACGGGCCGTGACCACGGCTTCCCGGCGGCGTCCGGCGCCCAGCTTGCGATAGATCGAGCGCATGTGCGCCTTCACCGTGTTGACCGAGATCCCGAGGTTCTCGGCGATCTCCGCCGCGGTCAGCACGGTCGGCAGGTACTGCAGCACGTCGATCTCCCGCTCGCTGAGCGGCCCGGCCGACTGCCCGGCGCCGGCCACCGGGATCTCCCCGGTGATCTCGGCGAGGACACTGTCGCCGGACGGGCCCCGCGGTTCGGTCAGCCACTGCTGCCGCTCGGCCAGCGCGAGCACCCGGTCCGCGTCGAAGTGCCGGAACGGCCGCCGGATCCGTTCCGGCTCGGCTGCCGAGAGTGCCCGGGTCAGCGCCTCGCCGGCCTGGCCGCCCCGGCCCTGCGCGTCGGCCGCCAGCGCGGTCAGCAGCCACGCGGAGACCGCGTTGAGCCGGTCCGGGCCGGTCCGCACCACGGCCAGCACCTGGTCCGCCTCCGCCGCCCGCCCGGTCGCCCGGTACGCCTGCGCCAGCCGCACCTGCTCGCCCGGGTACAGGTCGCGCCGCCGGGCGTAGCGGGTGAGCACCGGCACCGGGTCGTCCAGCATCAGGTCGATCTCGCTCTGTGCCAGGTCGACGACGCGCCGCAGCAGCGGAGCGTCGAGCCGCGGCCCGGCCTCGCCGGCCAGCCGGCTGAGGACGGCCTGCGCGCTGTGCGGCTCTCCCCGGCCGACCAGCAGGTAGGTCCGCACCGCGCCGGACAGCAGGCTGACCGCGGCCTCCGGCTGGTCACCGGAGGCGTGCAGGGCCTTGCGCAGGGTCGCCTCGGCCTCGACGTCACCGCCCTGCTGCACCTCGATCACCGCCCGGGCCAGGTACGCCACGGCGGCCGCGGATCGGTCACCGGCCTCGATCCGGCGGGCCACATCCAGGGCGGCGGTGGCATGTTCCTCGGCCGCGCTCAGCGAACCCCGCATGATGCCGAGCCACGCGAGGTGGCCGAGCGCGCTGACCTCGAGCAGCGGCGCCCCGGACGCCCGCGCCGTGGTGGCGGCCGCCCACAGGTAGCGGTCGGCGTGGTCCAGCCGGTCCGACCAGAGCAGCCCGATGCCCTTGTTGAGCAGCGTGATCGCCCGGTACTGCGGCATGGCCGGCACCTGGTCCCAGCGCAGCCGGGCCAGCGCGGCGAGGATCTCGGTGGTGGCCTGGACCAGCCGGGGCATGTCGCCCTGCCAGCGGGTCACGATGCCGGCCTCGATCGTCCGCAGCGCCAGCTCGATCACCGCGCGGTAGCCGTCGCCCAGCTCGGGCAGCAGCGCCCGGACCCGGTCGAGCTGGGACGCCAGGCCGGCCACGTCGCCGAGCGCGTAGGTCAGCAGCGCCGCGCAGACCGCGAGGGGGGCGCTGCGGGTCAGGCGGTCCACCGGGATGCGCTGGAGCAGCGCGACCAGCTCGGCCCGGTCCGCCGAGGCGAACAGCGGCATCCCGTGGTCCACCACCAGCCGGCCGACCAGCTCCCAGTCGGCGGCCGCCGCGGCGTGGCTGAGCGCGGCGAGCGGGCTGCCCGCCCGGGCGTGCCACTGCGCCGCCAGCAGGTGCAGCCGGGGTGGCACGTCCGCGCGCTCCTCGGCGAGGCGCTGCCGCAGCGCCGCCCGGAACTGCCGGTGGAACCGGAACCAGCCGCCGCCGCCCACCGCCTCGATCATCAGGTGGGACCGTTCCAGCTGTTCCAGCAGCTGCCGGCCGTGCTGCCGGCCGGTGAGCGCCTCGGCGAGGCCGCCGGAGATCCGGTCCGGCAGGCTGATGTGCAGCAGGAACTCGCGGAGGTCCGGAGGTAGCCCGTCGAGCACCTCGCGCACCAGGTAGTCGGAGGCCGCCTCGTCCGGGCCGACGCCGGCCGGGGCGTCCAGTGCCAGGCGCAGGCCGGCGCCCCAGCCCTCGGTGGCCCGGACCAGGACCGCCAGCTCGTCGATCGGCATGTCCGGGTGCCGCCCGGTCTGTGCGGCCAGCTCGGCGGCCTCCTCGACGCGGAACGCCAGGTCGTGGTCCCGGATCTCGGTCAGGTCGCCGGCCGCGCGGAGCCGGTGCAGCGGCAGCTCCGGTTCGGCCCGGGTGATCAGGACCAGGTGCAGCCGGGCCGGCGGGCGGCGCAGCAGCCCGGCCAGGGCGTCCAGCACTCGCGGGTCGGTGACCTGCTGCAGGTCGTCGAGGACCACGACCAGCGGGCCCGGTGCGACGGCCGGCCCGGAGCCGATCCGGCGCAGGAAGGCCAGCGCGTCCACGGCGAGGGCCGGGCCGCGGTCCGGTGGCCGGTGGCCGTCCCGGATCGCGCCTCCGGTGTGCAGGGCCAGCAGCAGATCCGACCAGAAGACGTGCGGACGGTTGTGCTCCGGCCCGAGGGTGAGCCAGGCGATCGGGCCGGCGTGCCCGCGGGCCCCGGCCCAGGCCGAGACCAGTGCGGTCTTGCCCCAGCCGGTCCCGGCGCAGATCAGCGTCGCCGGACGGCGGGTTCCGGCGTCCAGCGCCCGGATCAGCCGGTCCCGCCAGATCACTCCCTGCGGCAGCCTCGGCCGGCCCGCCCGGTCGGTCGCCGCCGGCGGGCCGCTGCCCACGTGGTCGCGCATGTGTCGCCCCCTACCCCTGGCAGGCGTGGGCACGGCGGCGATCCGGCGCGAACGGACACCCCCGTGGTACCTGCTCGTCGTCCTGAACCCCCGACAGTGACCATCACGCAGAGTGAAGATGAATCCCTCTTTTCCCCAGCAATTCCCCCCGCCCCCGAGCAGATCGCTGACAAAAAGTGATGCACCGGCATGTGTCACCCGGACACCGAATCACAGAAAGTACGCGGGCAGCAACCATCGGTATTCGCAAGTATCGAAGAACGCACGCCGGGCTTTCACCCCTGGCGCACGAGGCGGCACCGCCCGTTCCGCCGTTTCCTGGTGGCATGTCGACCAGCTATGCGAGCGAACGACCGTCCGGCGCCACGTCACCCGCCCCGCCGGTCACCGGCTGGGTGGGCCTGGTGGTGTTCGGCGGCATCATGCTGCTGACCCTGGGCCTGTTCCAGGGCATCGAGGGCGCCGTGGCGCTCTATCACGAGCGGTTCTACCTGGTCACCTCGGACGGCCTGTTACTGGAGATGGACTACCAGGTCTGGGGCTGGACACACCTGCTGTTCGGCCTGCTCTCGCTGACCGCCGGGGCCGGCGTGCTGCTCGGCCGGCTCTGGGGCCGGATCCTCGGCGTGCTGATCACCTTCCTCGGTGCCCTGCTGCACCTGCTGTTCCTGGCCGCCTCGCCGGTCTGGTGCACCATCCTGATCAGCATGGACATCCTGGTCATCTACGCCCTGACCGCACACGGCAGCGAGGTCCGCCGCCACCGCCCCTAGATCGAGGGCCGGCCCTCGATCAGGGCCGGCCCTCCACCAGGGTCGGATTTAGATCAGCTTGAGCGAGCGGGCCCGGCGGACCGCCTCGTTGCGGCGGGAGGCGGACAGCTTCCGCAGGATGCTGCGGACGTGGGTCTTCACCGTGTTGACCGAGACGAACATCGAGGCGGCGATCTCCTCGGTCGGCAGCATCTCGGCCATCCCCCGCAGCACGTCCAGCTCGCGCTTGCTCAGCGCCTCGACCACCACCGGCTCGGCGACCGCCTGTGCCGGGCCGGCACTGCCCAGCGCGGCCAGTTTCTCGTCGTCGCGCAGCACCCGCCGCAGCACGCCCCACACCTGGTGCACCGGCCGCCGGACGTTCTCCGGCCCGGCCACCCGCAACGCCCGGCGCAGCGCCTCCCGGGCGCCGGGCGCGTCGTCCTCGCTCGCCGCCAGCATCGCCAGCAGCAGCCAGGCGTCCAGGGACACCGGAGCGGACACACCGGACGCGTCGGCGACCGTCCGGGCCACCTCGTGCGCCCGGGCCGGGTCGCCGCGGGCCATCCAGATCGCGGCGTCCAGGACCGCCACGTCCGGGGTGCGGGGCACCGGGTATCCGGCGAGCACCTCGGCCGCGGTGTCCACCTGACCGGCGGTGATCAGCAGCCGGGCCCGGGACAGGTCGATCTCCCGGCGCAGCCAGCGGGGCGCGCCGGGGATCGAGGTGAGCGCGTTCAGGGCGCCGCGCAGCTCACCGCGCACCTGTAGGCGGCGGGACTTGACCACGGCGTGCACGGCGACGGCGAGCGGGTCGTCGCCCAGCCGGGCGGTGCGCAGGTGACGGTCGGCGGACTCGATGTCGTACCGCTCCAGGGCCACCCAGGCGAGCGCCACCTCGGCGGCCACCGGCCAGTGCCCGGCGTCCGGGCCGCACTGCGCGGCCAGGTCGAGCGCCTGCCGGGCCGCGCTGTCCGCACGGCTCAGCCGCCCCCGGTACGCCTCCAGCGCCGCGACCGTGCGCAGGCAGTCCACCTTGAGCGACTCGCAGCCGGCCGGCGCCACCGCCGCGGCCTCGGTCAGCACCTGCACGGCGGTGTCCACGTCGCCGCACGCGCTGCGCGCCGCGCCCTCGGCGGCCAGCAGCAGCGCCCGCAGCTCGGGGTGCCGGGCCAGCTTGCGGGCCGGGACCACGGACAGGAAGGCGTCGGCGACCGGCGCCAGCTCCTCGACCTGCTCCGGCTCGGGGCCGCCGGCCAGCAGCAGCAGCCGCATCAGGAAACAGGTGAGGGTGAGCCCCTCGCCGCAGTCGCTGCCCTGGATCGCGAGCAGGTTGCCGGCGTAGCTGAACAGCTCCCGGGCCTCGTCCACCCGGCCGTCGCCGTAGGCCAGCGCCGCGCGCACCACCACCACCTCGGGCAGGTCGAGGTGGTCGGGCAG
The DNA here is from genome assembly GCF_001509495.1 of Actinoplanes awajinensis subsp. mycoplanecinus. NCBI lineage: Bacteria > Bacillati > Actinomycetota > Actinomycetes > Micromonosporales > Micromonosporaceae > Actinoplanes > Actinoplanes awajinensis. The sequence continues at coordinate 38,754 of NZ_LLZH01000291.1, forward strand.
CCCGGCGAGCAGGGTGCCGAGCCGTCCGGCACTGCCCTCGACGATCAGCCGGCCGACCGCGAAGTCCTCGATCACCATGGACGCGGCGGTGCCCCAGTCGGCCGCGATGACCGCGTGCCCGACCGCGTCGGCGAGCCGGCCGTTGCGGGCCAGCCAGGCGGCGGCCCGCTGGTGCAGCGCCGCCACCCGGTCCGGTTCGGCCCAGGCGAGCTGGGCACGCAGCAGCTCGGCGAAGAGCCGGTGGTACCGGAACAAATCGGTGCCGTCACCGACCGGCTGGATGAACGCGTTCCGCCGGGTCAGCACGGCGAGCAGCCGGGCCGCGTCGGGCCGGCCGGTGACCGCGGCCGCGAGGTCGGCGGAGAACGGGTCCAGCAGGCTGGTCTCCAGCAGGAAGCGCCGGATGTCGGGCGGCTGGGTCCGCAGCACCTCGCCGATGAAGTACTCGGCGATCGTCGACTCGTCGCCGGAGATCGTGGTGACCATCCGGGTGACGTCGGCGCTGCCCTGCATCGCGCAGGCGCAGAGCCGGATGCCGGCCGCCCAGCCCTCGGTGTGTTCCAGCAGCGCGGACAGGTCGGTATCGGCCAGCGGCACACCGTGCAACTCCATCAGCCGGGCCGTCTCGTCGGCGGTGAACGCCAGGTCCGCGGCGCGCACCTCGCGCATCTGCCCGGCCAGCCGGTAGCGGTAGAGCGGGAGCGGCGGGTCCCACCGGCCGGCCAGCACCACGCGCAGCCCGCGGGATTGCTCGAGCAGGAACTCCAGGCCGCTCGCCCAGTCCCGGCCGGGCAGCTGGGCCGCGCCGTCCAGGACCAGCACCACCGGGGTGTGCTGCCGGTCGATCGCCGCGGCGAGCCGGGCCAGGATCGTCCGGCCGGCCGCGGCGCCGGGCACGGCCGGCACCGGCACCGGCACCCCGGCGCGGCGCAACCCCTCCAGCACGTACGACCAGAACGTCGCGGCCGGCTCGTCACCGCTCTCGCAGGTGATCCAGGCAATCGGCCAGTCCACCACCCGGGCACGCACCCAGGACGCCAACAGCTGGGTCTTGCCGCTGCCGGCCAGACCGGTGACCAGGGTGACCGGGCCGCGGACCCCGTCACTCAGCCGGTCCAGCAGCGCCGGCCGGGCCACCATGAACGGTGGAGCGGCCGGCACCGTGAACTTCGAGGCGAGCAGAGAGCCTTCCCCATCGCATCCGGCAGTGCCGGGTGGATCCACGATCACTTCGATGGACACCTTTGTCACCTCCGAGGCCGACCCCGTCCGATCTCCTCGTTCAGACTTCCGGCGCTAGCACCCCGGCGCATCGTCCGGATCGGATAGTCCGTGACGTTCGGTACCAACCTGGTCACTCCAGGGTAAGAACATGTGTTCCCCAGGGCGGCAGGTCGACGTAGAGCCCGTTCTCGGCCAGGTCGCTGCCGCCGCGTTCGAACACCCGGCCGTCCAGCTGGTCGGTGAGCCGCCAGGCCCGGCCGGCCAGGTCCGGCCGGTCCAGCTCGACCCGGCCCTGGGACGGATGGTCGGACAGGTTGATCACCACCAGGTGCCCGGACCAGGACCAGGCCAGCAGGTCCTGGTGGGTCTGGTTGTCCGGCCAGCCCTCGGTGCCGAGCAGCCGCCACTCCCCCCGCCGGACGGACGCCGCGACGCGCAGCAGCGTGCGGTGGAAGTCGCGCAGGCCCGCGTCGACCGGTTCGTCGGGGAACCGGGCCAGGAAGACCGGCAGGTGGACGCGGCGCCCCTCGAACTCGCCGTCGTGCCAGAGCGTCGCGCCGGGCAGGGTGGCGATCGCGACCGCGGCGGCCCGTTCCCGCCCACCGGGCAGGGTGGCCGCGGCCCGCGGCTCGTCGTGGTTCTCCAGGAACCGGATCAGGCCGTTCTGATACGCCAGGTCCGCGGAGAGGTGCTTGCTCACCGAGCCGGCGTCCTCGTGCACCAGCCGGTCGTAGAGCCGCTTGTCGTAACAATGGTCGAAGCCCTGCTGCTGCAGCATCCACTCGGTGTCCCAGTACGCCTCGGCGATCAGCACCAGCCCGGGGTGCCGTTCCCGCAGGGCCCCGGTCACCTGCGGCCAGAACTCCTCGGCCGGCGCCGGGCCGGCCAGGTGACCCCAGGTGCGCGCGAAGATCTCGTTGATCAGCAGCATCGCCATGTCGCAGCGGATGCCGTCGCACTGATCGGCGATCCCGGACATCATCTCCAGGGTGGCCGCCCGCATCCCCGGCGAGAACGCGTTCAGCTGCGCCACGTCCGGCCACGGCGGGAAGTACGGGTCCCGCCCCTGCGCGATCACCCGGCCGCCGACGTGGAACCCGTCCGGCGTGCCCTGGATGAACCAGTCCGGGTGCTCGGCCAGCGCCGGGTGATCCGGCGCGACGTGGTTCGGCACGTAGTCCAGGATCAGCCTCAGCCCACGCTTGCGCAGCTCGGAGCGGGCCACCGCGAGCCCGTCCGGCCCGCCCAGCCGGTCGTCGACCCGATACTGCCGCACGCAGTACGGCGAGCCGACCACGTCCTCGGCGGTCAGGTCGGGCAGCGCCTCGTGGAAGCTGCGCTGCAGGCCGTCGTTGGACCGGGCCACCGCGAGCCCGGCCGGGCTGCGCTCCCACACTCCCATCAGCCACACCGCGTCCAGGCCCGGCGCGGCCACCTCGTCCCAGACGTGCCCCGGCACGTCGGCCAGGGTGACGCCCTTGCCCAGGCCGGCCAGCCACGGCCAGGTGTCGATCTCGTAGATCACCGGTGTCATCGGATACCTCCGTGGATACTCCGGCCTTCAGGCCGGAGAGGAAACGGATTCCCTGCGAAGCAGGGCAGGGGCAGCCGGTTCGCCGCCAGGGCGAATCC
>NZ_LLZH01000292.1:0-72962 GCF_001509495.1 Actinoplanes awajinensis subsp. mycoplanecinus
CGTCCCTCGCCGGTAGTCCGGGTCGGCAGCGATCGGTGAAGCAGAAAGCTCAACCCGCGAGGGTGGAATCCCCCTGCTTCAGCTGGGGGAGATGTCAACGTTGCTCCTCCTGACCCATCGCGGCGCGGAACAGTCCGGCCATACCGTGCTCCAGCAACGCCGGGCCGTCCAGCCCGGCGAAAAGATTGGGGAAGACCGCGACCAGGCCGGTCCAGCCGGTCTGGTGCGAGGCGCCCAGGCCGGCGCCGTTGTCGCCGTGGAAGTACTCGGCGAACGTGATCAGGTCCCGCCAGTGCTCGCCGGCGAAGACGTCCTGGCCGCCGTGGCAGGGCCGGTGCCCGTCCGGGCCGGGCAGGAAGATCCGGGTGAGCCGGTCGGAGATCTCCCGCGCCACCTCGAACAGGTTCTTCTGTACGCCGGACCCGGTCGGGCACTCCACGGTGAAGTCGTCGCCGTAGGCCACGTACAGGTTGAGCAGGGCCCGGATCATCAGGGCGTTGACCGGGAACCAGACCGGGCCGCGCCAGTTCGAGTTGCCGCCGAACATCCCGCTGTCCGACTCGGCGGGCTGGTAGGAGACCCCGTACGTGGTGTCGCCGACGCCGAACTCGAACGGCTGGCCGGCGTGGTGCCGGGAGAGCGAGCGCAGCCCGTACGGGCTGAGGAACTCCTCCTCGTCCAGCATCCGGGCCAGGATCCGGCGCAGCCGCGTCTCGTCGAAGAGCGCGAGCAGCCGGCCCCGCGCGTCGATCATCGTGATCGCCGGGTGCCGTTCCAGGAACCCCTGCTCCTCGGCGATCACCCCGGGGTGCCGGTTGATCAGCTCCGGGTCGTAGACGGTCGCGGCCGCCAGCGGCAGCAGCCCCACCATCGAGCGCACCCGCAGCCGCTGCGACGAGCCGTCCGGCAGCCGCAGCAGGTCGTAGTAGAAGCCGTCCTCCTCGTCCCACATCGACCCGCTGCCGGTGGCGATCCACGCGAAGTGCTCGAAGTAGGTCTGCGCCTGCTCCACGTAGACCGGGTCCTCACGGGACAGCTCCAGCGCGATCTGCAGCATGTTCTGGCAGTACAGCGCCATCCACGCGGTGCCGTCGGCCTGGTCCAGGTGCCCGCCGGTGGGCAGCGGCGCGCTGCGGTCGAAGACACCGATGTTGTCCAGGCCCAGGAAGCCGCCCTGGAAGACGTTGCGCCCGTCGACGTCTTTCCGGTTCACCCACCAGGTGAAGTTCTTCGACAGCTTGTGGAAGACCCGTTCCAGCCAGTCGTGGTCGCCGTGCCCGGTGCGCGCCTTCTCCAGCTCGTGGATCAGGTAGGCGGCCCACGCGTGCACCGGCGGGTTGACGTCGCCGAAGTTCCACTCGTAGGCCGGGATCTGCCCGTTCGGGTGCAGGTAGCGGCGGCTGAGCAGCAGGTCCAGCTGGCCCTTGGCGAACCCCACGTCGACGGCGCTCAGCGCGACCGCCTGGAACGCCAGGTCCCAGGCCGCGAACCACGGGTACTCCCAGGTGTCCGGCATCGAGATGATGTCGTGCGCGTCCAGGTGGAACCATTCGCCGTTGCGGATGTCCGGCGCGTCCAGCGGGTTGCGGCCGTGTTCGCGCAGCCAGCGCTCCACGTCGTAGCCGAAGTACTGCTTGGACCAGAGCATGCCGGCCAGCGCCTGCCGGGCCACCTGCCGTTCCGGCTCGCTCAGCGCCGGCGCGAACAGGTCGCGGTAGAACTCGTCCGCCTCGGCGCGGCGCGCCTCGACGACCTCGTCGAACTCCGCTTCGGACACGGTGCGCCGCTGGTCACCGAGCATGGTCCGTACGATCGAAGAACCGCCGGCGGACAGCGTCACGGTGACCAGAGCGGCGGCCTTGGTCCCGGTCTCGTCCGGGTTGACCGCGCCCTTCTCGCCCTGCACCAGGAACCGGCCGATCGCGTCCTTGCGCCCGTCCGCGTTGTCGGTGAACAGCACCGGCGGATCGCCGAGGCAGGTCCACCAGCGGTCGCCGAGCCGCTCGTGCCCGGCCTGCACCACGCCCCCACCGACGTGGCGCAGATGCGCCCGGTCGCCGGTGGCCCGGAACCAGACGGTGGGCAGCACGTGCAGCTCGGCCTGCTCGGGACCCCGGTTGTGCACGGTGACCCGGGTGAGGATCTCCTCCGGCCCGGCCTTGGCGTATTCGATCACCACGTCGAAGTACCGGTCCTCGGCGAAGATCCCGGTGTCCAGCAGCTCGTACTCGAAGTCGCCGCGCCCGCGCGCCCGGTTCGTCGCGACCAGGTCCTGGTACGGGAAGGCCCGCTGCGGATACTTGTAGACCATCCGCATGTACGAGTGCGTCGGCGTCCCGTCGACGTAGAAGTAGTACTCCTTGACGTCCTCGCCGTGGTTGCCCTCGGCGTTGGTCAGCCCGAAGAAGCGCTCCTTGAGGATCGGGTCGTGCCCGTTCCACAGCGCCACCGCCAGGCACAGCTGCTGACGGTCGTCGCTGAAACCGCCGATACCGTCCTCGCCCCACCGGTACGCCGTCGACCGGGCCTGCTCGTGACTGAGGTGATCCCAGGCGTCCCCGCCAGGGCTGTAGTCCTCCCGGACCGTCCCCCACTGCCGTTCGCTGAGGTACGGCCCCCAGTGCCGCCAGTCCACGGCGGCGGTGTCGGCGTCTTGCAGGCGCCGTTGCTCGGCATTCGTCGTCATACCGTCAGGCTGAGCAGCCCCCGGGTCAGCGCACGTCCTCCCGAAGGGATGAAACCGCGTCCTCGACGGTCGGGTAGAAGTGCGCCGGGTCGATCGTCCGGGTCAGCTTGTACCTGTCGATCTTCTCCCGCACCGGGCTCTTCAGCTCGGCGAAGACCAGCGAGATCCCGGCCGCGTTGAGCTCCTCGTCCAGTTCCTCGAGCATGTCCGCGGCGGTGGTGTCGATGTCGGTGATCGGTTCGGCGGCCACCACGATCCACCGGGGTTTCGGCTCGGCCCGGGCCAGCGCACGCACCTCCTCGCGGAACGTCCGGGCGTTCGCGAAGATCAGCGGCGCGTCGAACCGGAAGATCGTCATGCCGGGCACCGCGGCGGCGCCCGGGAAGTCCCGCACGTCGTGGTACCCGTTGATCCCGTCGGGCCGCCCCAGCACGGTCCGGTACGGCCACCAGGCGCGCCGGAACACGTTGAGCGCCGACAGGCCGACCGCGACACCGATCCCGGGCAGCACGCCGAGCAGCGCCACCCCCAGGAAGGCCGCCGCGGCCAGGGCGAACTCGACCCGGCGCTGCCGCCAGAGCCGGCGCATCCCGGGCACGTCGGCCAGCGACAGCGACGCGGCGATCACCACGGCGGCCAGCACCGGCTGCGGCAGGTTGCGCAGCAGACCGGGCGCCAGGACCAGCAGCAGGGTGATGGCGGCCGCGCCGACCAGCCCGGTCAGCTTGGTGCGCGCGCCGGCCCGGAACGCCACCGCGGTGCGGGAACCGCTGGTGCTGACCGGGAAGCCCTGGAAGAACGCGGCCGACAGGTTGGCGGCGCCGATGCCGAGCATCTCCCGGTTGCCGTGCACCTCCTGACCGGTGCGGGCGGCGAACGCCGACGCGGTGGAGATGGTGTCGGTGACCGAGACCAGCGTGATGCCCAGCGCGCCGACCGCGAGCAGCCCGAGATCCGCCCAGCTCGCCGACGGCAGCGTGAACGGCGGGAACCCGCGCGGCAGCGCACCGATCACCTGCACACCCCGCTCGGTCAGGCCGAACGCCGGAACCGCGAGGATCGCGCCGACCACCACGAGCAGGATGCCCGGCACCCGGGGCGCGAACCGGCCCAGCAGCAGGATCACCAGCAGGCCGAGCCCGCCGACGGCCAGCGCGGCGGGCACCGTCTCGCCGTTCGCCACGCCGCGCACGAACCCGGCCGCCTCGGCGAACAGGCCGTCGCCGTCCACCGAGAAGCCGAACAGTTTGGGCAGCTGACCGATCAGGATCGTCACGGCCAGGCCGTTGACGTAGCCGAGCTGGGTGGGATGCGACAGCAGGTCGGCCACGAAACCCAGCTTGGCCACCGCGGCCACCGTCATCATCACCCCGACCAGCAGGGCCAGCATCGAGGCGAGCGCGACCGCCCGGCCCGGGTCACCGCCGGACGCCACGATCGGCAGGATCACTGCCGCGATCATCGGGCCCAGCGACGAGTCCGGGCCGAGGACCAGGACCTTGGAGGGGCCGACGATCGCGTACGCCAGCAGGCACAGGATCGACGTGTAGAGGCCGGTGATCGCGGGCAGGCCGGCGAGTTCCGCGTACGCCATGCCCTGCGGCACCAGCAGGGTGGTCAGCACGATCCCGGCGATCAGGTCCCGTCCGTAACCGCGCACCACCACTCCCCTGCCGGACTGCTCCCCTGCCGGACTGCTCCCCTGCCGGGACGCGAGGGCGCCGCACGGCGAACCGGGCGGCGCCCACACTCTCGAATCGGAAGGCTACTGGTTGGCGCCCGCGCCGTGCAGCGCCTCCTGCAGCTCCTCCTCGGTCTCCTTGGGCAGCGACGACTTGAGCACCGTGCCGCCGAACTTGCTCAGCGACTCGACCGCCTTGTCCGGGGTGACCGCCTCGACCACCAGGAACAGCGCCGAGGTGCCCGGTTGGAGCTCACTGCGGATCCGGTCCTGGAACTCCTTGTTGATCGCGCCCTTGGCGAGTTTGCCGGTGAGCGCGCCCAGGCCGGCGCCGACCGCCATGCCCAGGATCGGGATGAAGAACAGCATCCCGAACAGCAGACCCCAGAACATCCCCCAGGTAGCGCCGCCGCCGACCGCGTGGTGGTTGGTGGTGACGTGGAACTTGCCCTCCCGGTCCCGGATGATCACCGCGATCGCGTCCGGCTGGATGATCAGATCCTTGGCCAGCCGGTTGGCCTCCAGCGACGCCGCTGTCGCGGTGGTCTCGTCGGGGTATCCGATGGCGACCAGTGTTGCCATGACGTGCTCCTTTTCGTTGCCTCGGCTACGTCCCGACAAGTCAGCCACGCACCGCCGCCACGATCCTCATTCCGTACGGATGACTTCCCGGACGACTTCCGGGCGCGAGGCCGCATTCATCCCCGCCGGGCGATGCCGCCCGGACCGCTCGGGGCGAAGGTCAAGGACACCTTTTTTCGTACGACGGGAGCCGGTCATGCAGGAGCGTTACGAGATCCGGGTACGGGGCTTCCTGGGGCCCCTGCTCCGCAAGGTGCTGGGTGACCTGCGGATCCGGACCCTCCCCCGGCAGAGCACGATCAGCGGCCGGCTCTCCGACGACGACCTGGAGCGCCTGCTCACCCGCCTGGACCACTCCGGCGTGCAGATGGTCTGCCTGAGCCGCAGCCCGTCCGGCGCCGGAGAGCGCTGATGACCGAGCCGGCGGCCCCGGTGCTGCCCCGCGGCGTGCTGGTGCTGCTGGGCTTCGCCTGTGTGGTGGTGGTGGTGGCCGGGCTGCGCTGGGTCGCCGACCTGGTCGGGCCGGTCTTCCTGGGCCTGATGCTGGTGGTCACGGTCAGTCCGCTGACCGCCTGGCTGCGCCGTCGCCGGGTGCCGGTCTGGCTGGCCGCGATACTCACCGTACTGGTGCTCTACCTGATCCTGGTCGCGCTGGGCGGCGCGCTGGCCGCCTCGGTCACCCGCTTGATCGACCTGATGCCGGCCTACCAGGAACAGTTCGCGGCGCTGCGCGACGACCTGGCCGACGGGCTGCGCACCCTCGGGATCAGCACCGGGCAGGTGCACGCCGCGGTGGCCGGCGTCGACGGCGAGTCGGTGGCCCACCTGGTCACATCGCTGTTCGGCGGGCTGGCCGGGCTGCTGTCGAACACCCTGTTCCTGCTCGCCGTGCTGCTGTTCATGGCCCTGGACGCGGTGGACTTCCCGGCCCGGCTGCGCTCGCTGGCCGGCGAGCGCCCGCAGGTGGCCGCGGCGCTGCAGTCGTTCGCCGGCGGCACCCGCCGCTACCTGGTGGTCTGCACGGCGTTCGGGCTGATCGTGGCGGTCCTCGACACGCTGCTGCTGTGGGCCCTGGACGTGCCGCTGCCGGTGCTCTGGGGGCTGCTGTCGTTCATCACCAACTACATCCCGAACATCGGCTTCGTGATCGGCGTGATCCCGCCGGCGCTGCTGGGCCTGCTGCAGGGCGGACCCGACCTGATGCTCGCGGTGATCGTGTTGTACTGCGCGATCAACTTCGTGATCCAGTCGGTGATCCAGCCGAAGATCGTCGGGGACGCGGTGGGGTTGTCGGCGACCGTCTCGTTCCTGTCGCTGATCTTCTGGGCCTGGGTGCTCGGCGCGCTCGGCGCGCTGCTGGCCATCCCGCTCACCCTGCTCGCCAAGGGGCTGCTGGTCGACATCGACCCGGGCACCCGATGGCTGAACCTGCTGCTCGCCGACACGGTCACCACGGAACCGGCGGAACCGGAGGACGACGCCGAATCGCCCGCGGGGGATGAAGTTCCGGCCGCACCCGCGCGGTGACGATGGATCGATGACGGCTTTTACGGTATGGAAGTACGACGACCCCAAGGGTGCCGAGCAGGCGTACGGCACCGTCAAGTACGCCGCCGCCGACGGCCTGGTGAAGATCGTCGACCACGCGGTGGTGACCTGGCCCGAGGGGGCCGAGCAGCCCGAGATGCACCACACGCACTCGCACACCCTGCGCGGCACCGGCTGGGGTGCGTTCTGGGGCGTGGTGATCGGCGGCCTGCTGTTCATCCCGGTGGCCGGCGCCGTGGTCGGCGCCGGGCTGGGCGCCCTCGCCAAGATCACCGAGGGGACCGCGATCACGCCGGACCAGCTGGAGCGGATCCGCGCCGAGATCACCCCGGGGACGTCCGCGCTGTTCCTGGTCACCGGCGACGCCGACCTGGACCGGCTGGGCGAGCGGTTCCACGGCATGGGCCAGCGGCTGATCTCCACCAACCTGACCGAGGCGGAGCGTGACTCGCTCACCGAGGCGTTCGGCGGCAACCGCCCATGACCAAGGGCGAGCGGGCCGGCGCGGACGTGGCGGAGCGGGCCGCGACCGGCCGGGCGGCCCGCGACCGGCTGCCGATCGACGGGCACGGCGTCTTCCGGCCGCCGGCCGACCGCGCCGACCCGGTCCAGATCGTCTTCGACCAGGAGGCCGACCGGCTGCCCGACCTGCTGGCGCTGCGGCACCGGCGGATGCGGGCGTCCCCGCTCGCGTTCTACCGTGGTGCGGCCGCCGTGATGGCCGCCGACCTGGCCGGCCAGCCGGACTCCGGGCTGCGCACCCAGCTCTGCGGTGACGCGCACCTGTTCAACTTCGGGCTGTTCGCCTCACCCGAGCGGCGGCTCGTCTTCGACCTCAACGACTTCGACGAGACCTGCCCGGGCCCGTTCGAGTGGGACCTGAAGCGCCTGCTGGCCAGCGTGGCGCTGGCCGGCCGGGCGAACGGTTTCGGCCGCCGGGTGCGCGCCGGGATCCTGTCCGGCGCCGCCCAGCGCTACCGGACCGCGATGATCCGTTTCGCGGGCGAGGGTGAACTCGACGTCTGGTACGCCCGGGCCGACGTGGACGACCTGGTCACGCGGCTGGCGAAGAGCCGGCGCCGCCGGGTGACCCGGGTCGGCGACAAGGCCCGCGCCCGGACCACCCTGCAGGCGTACCGCAAGCTGACCACGGTGATCGACGGCCGCCGCCGGATCGTCGCCGACCCGCCGCTGGTGGTGCCGGTCGCCGACCTGCTGCCGACGGTGGACCGGATCGCGCTGGAGGACCGGATCCGGACGATGCTCACCGGGTACCGGTCCACGCTGGCCGAGGACCGCCGGCACCTGTTCGACGCGTTCCGGTTCGTCGACATGGCCCGCAAGGTGGTCGGCGTCGGCAGCGTCGGCACCCGCTGCTGGATCATCCTGCTCACCGCCCGGGACGACACCGATCCGCTGCTGCTGCAGGTGAAGGAGGCCGGTGTCAGCGTGCTGGCCGGGCCGGACCCGGTGCCGGACCCGGACGGCGAGGGGCACCGGGTGGTCGCCGGGCAGCGGCTGATGCAGGCCACCGGCGACATCTTCCTGGGCTGGCAGCGGGTGCCCCAGCTGGACGGCCGGACCCGCGACTTCTACGTGCGCCAGCTGCGCGACTGGAAGGGCTCGGTCGCCATCGACGAGCTGACCCCGCGCGGCCTGCGGACGTATGCCGAGCTGTGCGCCTGGACCCTGGCCCGCGCGCACGCCCGGGCCGGCGACCGGATCGCGATTGCCGGCTACCTGGGCCGGCGCGGCCGCTTCGACACCGCCCTGACCGAGTTCGCCGAGTCCTACGCCGACCAGAGCGAACGCGACCACGCCGCCTTCCGCGCCGCCACCAAGTCCTGACCCCGCCCCATCCCCCAGCTGGTCTCCAGGGGTGCCTCAGCGCAGCTGAGGCACCCCTGGAGACCAGCCTCAAACCCGGGCCGCGGGGGCTTCCGGTGAGTGGTCGGGCGTGAGGTCCCGGCTGGTTGCCGGGGGTGTCTCAGCGGCCGTGAGACACCTCTGGGAGCCAGCCGCCTTCCGGCTCGGATCGGCTGTCGGGGTGTCGCTGGGCGATCAGGGTCACGATGATCTCGTAGACGATCAGCAGGATGGCGATCACCAGCAGGGCGGTCCAGGACGAAAGGACCAGGGCGAGGACCGCGGCGACGACCACTCCGGTGATCCGGAGCGGGTCGAGGTGCGCGGCGATCCAGCCGGGCGCGTGCGTGGCCAGCGCGCCCGAGCCGGTGCGCACGCCACGGGCGGTGGCCCGGCCGCCCCGGGCGAGCTGGGAGCGCAGCCAGACCGGGAACCGGCCGGGGCCGACCAGGTAGGCGAGCAGCGCCAGCAGCGCGCCGAGCACGATGAGCTGCGTGCCGCGGTCCCGGAGCAGGCCGAAGATGCTGGTCATCGCGGCGTCGGCGCCGGACCGGTAGGTTCCGTCGGGCACCTGGGCGAGCAACTCCCGGCGGACCGCGCGCAGCACCGCGGTGACCGCGACGGCCGCGATCACCAGCCAGATCCCGAACTGGACGGTGGTGCGCCGGCGGGCGGGCGAGACGACGTACGCCGCGATCAGCAGCAGGATCGCCGCGCCGGTGAACAGGGCCAGATCCCGCTTCGCGGTGGTGACCGCCTCCTGAGCGGCCTTCAGCTTCCCGGCGTCGTAGACGGTGAACTGCGCGAAGTTCGCCGGCAGCGGCACGCCGAGCTGCTCCTGCACCCGTTCGCGCAGGCCGGGCGGTATCGCCCCGCTGCTCAGGTCGGGCAGGGTGATCTCCTTACCGAACATCGTCGGCAGCTGCGCGCTCAGCTCCCGCAGCGCCTGATTGATCAGTGGCAGCAGGTCGATCTGGATCCGGTCGTCATAGGCCGTCACCACCTGGCTGGTCCCGCTGAGCACCGCCATCAGCCGCTGGTGCAACCGCCGGTTCAGCTCCGTCCAGACCAGCTGGAAGCGGTCGCTGCGCAGCACGTTCGTCATCACCTCGCGGACCTGCTCACGCAGCTGCCCGGTCAGCGGACCGGCCACGAACGCGGCCTGCTGCGGCAGCACGGTCCGCAGCCGCTGCTCGACGTCGATCACCTCGAACAGCTGGGTGGTCGCGTACTGGGCGACGGCCGCGGAGACCGCCGGGTCCTGCGGCAGCGGCGCGACGGTGGCCACCCAGCGGTCGGTGTTCAGCGTGGTGCGCGCCGCCCACAGCCCGACCACGCTGGTGACCAGGGCGAACGCCGCCAGCGCGGCGAGCACGGCGGCGATCGCGCGCCGCACGGCCCGGCCGCGGGCCGAACGAGGAGGACGGGGAGGACCGGGCGGGTGCTCCTGCAACTGCGCGCGCAGGGCGGCGTTCTCAGCACGCAGCCGCGCCAGCTCGCCGGGCGCGTCCTCCTCGACGGCGGGACCGTCGGGCGGCAGCGACGACGGGGCCTCGGCGACGGCGGGCGGCGCTGGCGGGGTGTCGTCACCGCGTACCGGAAAGTCGTCGGCGGCGGGTGACGGGCTCGCGGACCTGGTCATGAATCCTCCCTCACCGACCGGACGGCCGGCGGCCGTCGGCCTTGCCGACGTTCGCCGAGCGCGGCGGCCCACGCTTCATCCGGCGGGGATGAACGGCTCCGCCGGCCGGCGGAGCGGACCAGGGCGCTTTCACCCCGGACGGATGAGGCCCGGGGTCCGGCACCCGGGGCAGGCTCGGCCGCATGGCAATGGGCCCGCTGGAACTCATGATCCTTTCCTTTCCCGCGGAACGACTCAACGACGGTGTGCTGGCCACCCTGAACCGGCTCAGCCGAGCCGGCGACATGCGGGTGGTCGACGTCCTGGTGGTGCGCACCGACTCGGCGGGTGGTTCCTGCACGGTGGAGATCTGCGAGCTGCCCGGGTTGCCCCGGGACACCGGATGGGCCCGGCTGGCGACCGGCCTGATCACCGAGACCGACCTGGACGAGGTGGCCCGGCTCGTCGACGACCACACCGACGCGCTGGCCGTACTGCTGGAACACCGCTGGGTGAACGACCTGGCCGGCCGGGTCGCCGCCGTGAAGGGGACAATCGTGGCGCTAACCCACATTCCGGGCGCGCCGGGCCGCCATCGGCCCATGCTGACCACCACGAGCTGAGGGGAAGCGATGACCAGGAGAAAGATCGCGCGGCGGCGGGCCGCCGTCGCCTACGACGTGCTGCGGGGCCGGCCGGTACGGCTCGACTACGGCTACTTCGTCGTCATGCCGCTGCTGGCCGCGGCCGGTGGCGCCCTGATCGGCTGGGGCCTGGAGTCGGCGGTGACCCGGTCCCGGGCCGCCAAGCCGGACGCCGAGGCGACCAGCGTCACGGACCGTCGCGCCGAGTCGGTGAGTGCCTGATGGCCACGCCGACCCGCGACGAGCTGGACGTGATGGGACCGGTCGACTACCTGTGCATCGAGTTCCCGCAGGGCACGCTGACCGGCCGGGCCCTGCCGATGCTGCTGGACCTGGTGGACCGGCGGGTGATCCGGGTGCTGGACCTGCTGTTCGTGCGCAAGTCGCCGGACGGCACGGTGGTCGCCCTGGACGGCCGGGAGCTGGAACTCAGCGGACTCGGCGCGTTCCACGGTGCCGCCTCCGGGTTGCTCGGCGGCGACGACCTGCGCGAAGCGGGTGCGATCCTGGCGCCGGGCGCCGCCGCGGTCCTGCTGGTCTACGAGAACCTGTGGGCCGCACCGCTGGCCCGGCAGCTGCGGGTGTCCGGCGCGCAGCTGGTCGCCGGCGGCCGGATCCCGGTGCAGGGGCTGCTGGCCGCGCTGGACGCGGCCGAGTCGCAGGACAACGCTGTCGCGAGTGGGAGGTGATGGGCGATGCCGGGTCTGCTCCGAGGGATCGCACGAACCGCGGTGATCGCCGGTACGGCCACAGCGGTGTCCAACCGGGTGTCGCGCCGGCAGGCCGGCCGATGGGCACGGCAGGAGCCGGAGGAACAGTACGTCGACGAGCCGGCCGAGGCCGAGCCCGAGCCGGATCCGACGTCCAAGAAGTTGGACCAGCTGCGCCAGCTCGGTGAGCTGAAGGCGCAGGGGCTGCTCGACGCCACCGAGTTCGAGGTGGAGAAGGCCAAGATCCTGAACCCCTGACCACAGCCTGCGGGACCGGGCCGGCCACCACCACGGTGGCCGGCCCGTTCAGCGTGCCGTCACCGCCGGCGTGGTGGCCTGCGCCAACTCCCGGACGAAGTCCGCGCCGGCACCGTGCCGCGCCCACAACCGGCGCTGCCGATCCGCCCCGGTGCCCTCCCGCCGCAGCCGCGCGAACCCGGCGTGCACCGCGGCGAGGTCGGCGCCCAGATAAGGGTCGATCTTGGCCAGCAGCCGGCTCTCCTGCCGCAGCCGGCCCCGGGCGGCCGTCTCCAGGTCGGCGCCGATCCGCCCGTCCGGCGTGGGGACGATCTTCTCCTGCCGCTGGACGTCGTCCTGCAACCCCGCCACCAGGGCGCGGACCACCGCGGCGAACAGCACGCTGTCGGCCACGTCGAGGCAGGTGTCGGCGACCCGCACCTCGATCGTCGGGTAGCGCGGGGAGAGCCGGGCCAGGAAGTACACGCCGGCCGGGTCCATCGCCGTACCGGAATCGACATGATCCTGCACCGCGCGGTCGTAGCGTTCCGCGCTCGCCCAGACCCCCGGCGGCCGGAAGGTCGGCCAGCGCAGCTGTGCCGGATAGCGCGAACTGGCCCACCCGGTGTCGTGGGCGGCCACGAACGGCGAGTTGACCGTGAACGCGAGCAGCACCGGCAGCCACGGCCGCAGCCGGGTCAGCACCGCGGCGGCCAGCTCCCGGTCCGGCACCCCGATGTGCACGTGGCAGCCGCAGGTCCCGCCCTCGGCGGTGGCGTCCGGGAACCGCCGGGCCAGCTCCCGGTAGCGCTCCTCGTCGGTAAGGGCATCCCGCGGGCCGCCGGCCAGCGGCGCCGACCCGGTGGCGACCAGGTACGCACCGGCCTGCCCGGCGGCCTCCGCGGCGACCCGCCGCAGCCGGATCAGGTCCCGGCGCAGCTCGTCCAGGTCCTCGCAGACCCGGGTGCTGGTCTCCAGCTGGTACGCCATGTACTCCGGCTTGATCTGGTCGGCGCCCCGCGCGTCGCGGACCACCGACCGGGCCGCCGGTACCACCGCGCCGTCCGGCCCCAGCAGCAGGAATTCCTCTTCGACACCCATCGTCAGCACGTCGTCAGGGTCGCCGCGCGCGTGGGCGCGGCGCCTCACCCCACCCGGATGACCGCGGTACGCGCGATCTTGTCGTGCACGGCCTGCCGGCGCCGGTCGGCCAGCAGCCACAGCGCCCCGATCGGGAAGAACGCCAGCAGCAGCGCCCGGACCAGCGCACCGGGCCAGCGCACCGGCCGCCCGTCGGCGCGCACCACCCGCACCCCGAGCACCGCCATCCCGGGGGTACGCCCGGCCAGGCTCCAGAACAGCGTGCAGTAGACCACGAGCAGACCGGGCAGGAAGACCAGGTAGCCGGAGAGCACCAGATCGGCCAGGTCCCTGGCACCGGCCCCGACCACCGGGGCGACCACCGCGAGGACGGCCACCCCGGAGCCCGCCAGCAGCGCGACGGCGAGCGCGTCGAGCAGGTACGCCATGGCCCGGCTGACCAGACCGGCGTACCCGGTCATGGCGTGTCGCCGCGCCTCGACATCCGCAGGGTGAAGCGGTCGACGGCCTCGTCGCCGGCGGCCGCACCGGCACGGACCCGGCCGACCGCCTCGCCGACCAGGCTGTCGCGCTGCCCGCGGACCAGTGCGCGGATCCGTTCCGGCTCGGTCTCCAGCACGGTCAGCACCCGTTCGAGCTGGACGTCGATCACCCGGTCGAGCAGCGGCGCGTGCGCGATCTTCTCGACCGCGGCGTCCACCACCCGGTGCGCCTCCCGCCGGCCGCGCTCGCGTTCCGCCGCGCCCCGGTCGGCCAGCAGGATCCAGTAGGCCCAGAGCTCGCCGGCTGTTCGTACGCTCTCCTGGTCCCACCGCGACCGCAGCTCGGCGACCGTGTCCGCGCTCTTCTCCCCGGCCCGGAACACCGCGCCGATCGCGACGTCCCCGAGCTGCCGCAATCCGATCATCGAGGGCTCCTCGCCCGGCGCCGCAGCACCGCCTTGCGGATCTCGGTGGGCACCACCACGAACCCGCCGGCCAGCAGGCAGAGCAGCCAGTGCTCGACGTCCAGGCTGGTGGTGTGCAGGATCTTCTGGAACAGGCCGAACTCGGTGGCCAGCACGATCGCCGCGGCCGACATCCCGGTGGTGATCACGAAGCGCTTGTCGCCGAACGTCTCCAGGCTGAAGACCGAGCGGATCTCGCTGCGCACGGTGAACGAGAACGCCAGGTTGGCGATGGAGAACGCGGTCAGACCCATGGTGCGGGCCTGGTCGACGCTGTTGTCCCGGTCCGCCCACCAGATCACCAGCAGCGTGATCGCGCCCATCAGCAGGCCGAGCAGACCGAGCCAGCCGAGCGCCCGGCGGGTCAGCAGCGGTTCGTCGGAGCGGCGTGGCGGGCGGTCCATGATGTCCGCCTCGGCCTTGCCGTAGCCGAGGCCGACCGCCTGGAAGACCTGGGTGGTGAAGTTCAGCCACAGGCTCTGCAACGGCTGGAACGGCACCCCGGCGGCGATGTTGCCGATGCTGGCGCCGAGGAACGTGACGATCATGCCGGCCAGCACGCCCATCTGGAAGAAGATGTACTTCTTCAGGTTGGCGTAGAGCGCGCGGCCCAGCTCGACGGCCTTCACGATGGTGGCGAAGTCGTCGTCGGTGAGGATCATCGCGGCGGCTTCCTTGCTCACCTCGGTGCCGGTGATCCCCATCGCGATGCCGATGTCCGCCTTCTTCAGCGCCGGGGCGTCGTTCACCCCGTCGCCGGTCATCGCGACGATGTGGCCCTTGCGCTTGAGCACCTCGATCAGGCGGACCTTGTGCTCCGGGGTGACCCGGGCGATCACACCGATCCCGCCGATCTCCCGGTCCGCCTCCTCGTCGCTCATCGCGGCGAACTCGGCGCCGGTGATCGCCCGGCCGCGGATGCCGAGCTTGCCGGCGATCGCCGCCGCGGTGATCGCGTGATCTCCGGTGATCATGCGGACCTCGATGCCGGCCGCGTGCGCCTGCGCGATCGCGTCCTTGGCCTGCGGCCGCGCCGGGTCGACGATGCCCACCAGGGCGAGCGGCTCCAGGTCGTGCAGCAGGTCGAGCAGGTCGCCGTCGACGGTGTCCAGATCGCACCGGGCGGTGGCCATCACCCGCAGACCCTGCCGGGCCATCCGCTCGTTCTCGGCCAGGTACCGTTCGTGCTGCTCCGGGGTGACCCGGCAGCGGGCGAGAACCTGGTCCGGGGCGCCCTTGACGAAGCACCGAATTTTCCCCGACATTTCGTGGAATGTCGCCATCAGTTTGTACGCCGAGTCGAACGGCAGCTCCGCCACCCGCGGGTACTTCTCCCGGGTGGCCACCGCGTCCAGCCCGCCCTTCTCGGCGAGCACCACGAGCGCACCCTCGGTCGGGTCGCCGATCAGCGCGCCGTCGGTGACCACCGCGTCCGAGGCGAGGATCATCGGCAGCAGGTACTCCTCCAGCGGCACGTCCGGTTCCCCGGCCACCCGCTTGATCGAGCCCTCGATGGCGTAACCGCCACCGGAGACCACGTAGCGCCGCCCCGGGATGGCCATCTCGGCGGCGGTCATCTGGTTCAGGGTCAGCGTCCCGGTCTTGTCCGAGTTGATCGCCGAGGTGGAGCCGAGCGTCTCGGTGGAGCGCAGCCGCTTGACGATCGCGTTCGACCGGGCCAGCAGCTGGGTGCCCATCGACAGGATCGTGGTGACCACGGCCGGCAGCCCGGTCGGGATGGCGGAGACGGCGAACGCCACCGCGGCCGTGAAGACCACGGTGAACTCGTTGCCCCGGGCCAGGTTGATCACCACCGAGGCGAGCAGCGCGAACCCGGCGATGAACAGGATCTGGTTGGTGAGCGTGCTGAGCTGCCGGGTCAGCGGGGTCTGCGCGTCCTTCTCGGCCTGCAGCATCCCGGAGATCCGGCCCACCTCGGTGGCCATCCCGGTCGCGGTGACCAGCAGCTCGCCCGAGCCCCGGGTGACGTTGGTGTTCATGTACGCCATGTCCGACCGGTCACCCAGGTCGGTCTGTGCCGACGCGACCGGCTCGACGTTCTTGGCGACCGGCAGGCTCTCCCCGGTCAGCGCCGACTCGCCGATCTCCAGGGTGGCCGCCCGCAGCAGCCGCCCGTCGGCCGGGACCACGTCACCGGCCTCGATCTGCACCACGTCGCCGGGCACGAGCTCCTCGGCGGGCAGCTCGGCCAGGGCGCCGTCCCGGCGGACCCGGGCCTTGACGATCATCATCTTCTGCAGCGCGTCGATCGCGGCCGCCGCCTTGCCCTCCTGGTGCAGGCCCAGGGCCGCGTTCAGCAGGGTGAGCGCGATCAGCAGCACGCCGGTGCCCCACTGCTTGAGCGGGTAGAGGCTGCCCAGGCCGGCGAGGAGCAGCACGATCTGCATGGGGTCGGCGTACTGCCGGACGAAGGAGCGCCACCAGGGTTCCTTCTTCGCCTCGGCGAACCGGTTCGGGCCGTACCGGTCCCGGCGCGCGGCGGCCTCCTCGCTGCTGAGGCCGTGCTGCTGGTCGACGTTCTCGGCCGCGAGGGCCTCCGGGACGGTGAGCACGTGGAAGACCGGGGTCTCCTCGGTCATGGTCGCCATCGCGGGCCTACCGGTACTGCTGCGGGTAGGGCCGCGGCGACGGCTGCCCGCCGGTGCGCACCAGCCGGGTCGCGGTCCGGGCGGTACCGGCCACCAGCGAGCCGATCGCGATGCCGAGGATCATGTTCAGCCCGGCGGTGTAGAACTGCTCGGCGCGGGCCGCGTCGGTGACGAACGGCGCGAGCATCCCGACCACCGTGGCCAGGCCGACCACCCAGCCGAAGAACCGCATCGGCCGGGGTGTGGTGAGGATCAGGACGTGTGCCACGCCCGTGGCGACCAGGGCGGCGAGGGCGGCGCCGAGGGCGTACCAGCCGGTGCTCGCGTCGCCCCAGGCGCCCTTGCCCTTCGGTGCCAGCACGTCGACGTCGAAGATCCCGCGGCCGAGCAGGATCCCGGCGATCGCGATCAGGGCCGCGATCGCCGCGGTGGCGCCGCCACCGGCCCACAACTTCCCGGCGTTGACGGTGGGTTTCACAGGTTCGGAGGTCATCGGATTCTCCTCGGTCACACGGCAGCTGCCGCGCTGAGAATCGCCGGGACCGGCCTCCGGCACCTCATCCAGCGAGGATGAGCGCACGAAACACCGCACGCCGCCGCCCCGGGCAGGGCGACGGCGTGCGGTGTCGTGACGGTCAGCCGCGGGAGCGCGGCAGGCAGCACTTCTTGTACTTGTTGCCGGAGGCGCACCAGCAGGCCGCGTTGCGCTCCGGCGGCCAGCTGATCCGCGCCGAGCTGGCGCTGAGCTGCCGGGCGTAGGCGGCACGGGTCTTCGCCTCGGCCGGGTCGCCGACCTTCTTCAGGTTGGCGAGCACACCCGGCAGCAGGGCCAGGTCGGTGCCGCCGACGGCGGTCAGCCGGACCAGCTCGCGCTCCAGGCCGGCCCGGTGCCCGTCGAAGGTCCCGCCGTACTGCGCGGACACCTCGCCCAGCTGATCGAACTCGGTCTGCGCCCAGAACACCAGGTCGGGCGCCTCGGTGGCCGCCGCGGGGCCGGCGGTGGTCAGCTTGCTCTCCAGCCGCTCGGCGAGGTTGTCGTGCGTGTCGTGCGGCAGGCCGATCGCGTGCCGGACCCGGTGCCGCTGCTGGAGCAGGAAGAAGAGCAGGCCGGCGTCGTCCGGGTCGGTCGGTTCGGCGGCGGATCCCCGGTCGGCCAGGACCGACTGGACCGCTTCGCTCAGCCACTGCTCGGCGATCCGGTTGCGGCCGCCGACGGCCAGGGCGGCACTGATGTACGCCGCGGCGTCCGGGTACTGGGTGAGCGCCGGGCGCAACGGCTCGAGCTCGGCCAGCGCCTCGTCCTCGCGGCCGGTGCGGAACAGGATCCGCGCGCGCAGGGCCCGGGCCGCGGCCACCTGGCCGTCGTCCCGCTTCCCGTACGCCTCGAGGGCCCGCTCGACGTACGTCGCAGCAGCCTCGAGTTTCGCCCGGCTCTCGGCGATCTCGGCGGCCAGGGTGAGGGCGAGCCCGGCGTCCGCCGGGTCGGCCAGCCGTCCGGTATCGGCGGCGTCGGCCAGGTCGGCCGCCACGCCGAGCGGGTCGGCCGCGCCGAGCGCGGACTGCCGGATCTGGGTCAGGTCTGCGCTGGTGAGTTCAGCTGTCAAAGGCACGCCGCCACGCTACTGCGCGCACCGCCCCGGCGGCTGTTGATCTGAGTCTCACCCGGCGTCCGGTTGCGCCCATCCGCCGCGGA
Organism: Actinoplanes awajinensis subsp. mycoplanecinus; assembly: GCF_001509495.1. Lineage (NCBI taxonomy): Bacteria > Bacillati > Actinomycetota > Actinomycetes > Micromonosporales > Micromonosporaceae > Actinoplanes > Actinoplanes awajinensis. The sequence goes on from NZ_LLZH01000292.1 coordinate 17,925, forward strand.
TGACGCGCCCGGCTCGGCACGGCTGGTACTCCGGTACCGGACCTGTCGCACGTCGCTAGGAGGTTCCGTGGCCAAGAAGACCGGGCACCAGCGCCTGGACCGCCAGCTGTACGAGACCGAACTGGCCCGGCTGCAGGCGGAGCTGGTGAAGGCGCAGGAATGGGTGCGCTCGACCGGCGCGCGGGTGGTGGTCCTCTTCGAGGGCCGGGACGCGGCCGGCAAGGGCGGCACCATCAAACGGGTGACGGAGTTCCTGAACCCGCGGGTCGCGCGGATCGTGGCGCTCCCGGCACCGACCGAACGGCAGCGCACCCACTGGTACTTCCAGCGGTACGTCGAGCAACTCCCGGCGGCCGGCGAGATCGTGCTGTTCGACCGCAGCTGGTACAACCGCGCGGGTGTGGAGCGGGTGATGGGCTTCTGCACCAAGCAGGAGTACACGCGTTTCCTGCACCAGTGCCCGATCGTCGAACGCCTGCTCGTCGAGGACGGGATCCTGCTGCGCAAGTACTGGTTCTCGGTGAGCGGCCGCGAGCAGCAGCGGCGGTTCCGGGCCCGGCTGAAGGACCCGATGCGGCGCTGGAAGCTGTCCCCGATGGACGTGGAGTCGATCAACCGTTGGGAGGAGTACTCCCGGGCCAAGGACGAGATGTTCGTCCACACCGACATCCCGGAGGCGCCGTGGTGCGTGGTGGACGCGGAGGACAAGCGGCGGGCGCGGATCAACATGATCGCGCATCTGCTGGCCGGCATCCCGTACACCGAGGTCGAACAGCCGAAGATCCATCTGCCGGACCGGCCGGAGAGCACCGGATACCACCGCACCCCGCGCGAGCTGCAGTCGATCATCGAGGACCACGCCGCGACGCTGGAGAAGAACGCCGCGTGACGACCCGCCGGTTCATGCCTGCGGGATGAGGCAGTGGCCCGCTTCGCGGCACACCGTAGGAATTCGGACCGGGATGTCGTCGGCTCCCGACGCAGGCCCGGCGACATACGTCCGTGGAGGCGCGGGTGTCCAGATACGCAGTTCGATCCCGGGTGGGGCGCGGCAGACGCCAGCTCGCCGCGGCGGTGGTCCTCGCCCTGTCCGCCGGTCTGCTGACCGGCTGCGGCGACGACAGTGGTGTCCCGGTCGTCACCTGGTACATCAACCCCGACAACGGCGGGCAGAGCCGGCTCGCCGAGCGGTGCGCGGCCGCCGCCGGCGGGACGTACCGGGTCGACGTGCAGGTGCTGCCGAACGACGCGTCCCAGCAACGCGAGCAGCTGGTCCGGCGGCTGGCGGCCAAGGACAGCTCGATCGACGTGATGAGCCTCGATCCGCCGTTCGTCGCGGAGTTCGCCAACGCCGGGTTCCTGCGCCCGTTCGACGCCTCGGACACCGCGGCGCTGACCGAGGACGTGCTGCGCGGCCCGCTGCAGACCGCGTACTGGAAGGATCAGCTGGTCGCGGCGCCGTTCTGGGCCAACACGCAGCTGCTGTGGTACCGCAAGTCGGTCGCCCGGGCGGCCGGCGTCGACCCCGCCGCGACCGGCTTCACCTGGGACGCGATGATCCGCGCGGCGGAGAGCCAGCGCAAGGTGATCGGGGTGCAGGCCAACCGGTACGAGGGCTACATGGTCTGGATCAACGCGCTGGTGGCGTCGGCGGGCGGCGAGATCCTCGGCGACGTCGAGGCCGGCAAGGACGCCACGCCGGAGATCGCCGGGCCGGCCGGCGACGACGCGGCCCGGATCATCGGCGACCTGGCCCGGTCGCCGGCGGCGCCACCGGCCATGTCGACGATGGGCGAGGAGGAGGCCCGCTCGGCCTTCCAGGGCCCGTCCGGCGGCTTCATGGTCAACTGGCCGTACGTGTACAGCGCCGCGAAGGAGTCGGTCGCCAGTGGCGGCATCGGCCAGGACGTCCTCGACGACATCGGCTGGGCACGGTACCCGCGGGTGGCCGCCGGCACGCCGAGCAAACCGCCGCTGGGCGGCATCAACCTGACCGTCGGCGCCTTCTCCGAGCACCCCGAGCAGGCCCTGGACCTGGTCCGGTGCGCCACCTCGCTGCCGAACACCATCGCCTACATGCTCGACGCCGGCAACCCGGCGGCGCGCGGGGCCGCGTACGACGACCCGGGGGTGCGCCAGGCGTACCCGATGGCGTCGGTGATCCGGCAGTCGATCAACGACGCCGGGCCGCGGCCGATCACGCCCTACTACAACGACGTCTCCACCTCGGTGCAGATCACCTGGCACCCGGCCACCGGCGTCACCGCACCCGCGACCCCCGAGGAGTCCGCGGCCTTCATGTCCGACGTCCTGCAGGGCAGACGGCTGCTGTGAGCTGAGAGGAGCATCCGCATGGCTCTGACCGAGGTCCGGGTCGCTCCACCGGAGCCGGCGAAAGCCGAGCTCACCGACCGCGCGCGACGCGAACGGCGGCTGGGGCTGACCCTGTCCGCGCCGGCGTTCCTGGTGATGGTGTTCGTGACGGCCTACCCGCTGATCTACGCGGTGGTGCTGTCGCTCTACAACTACCGGCTGACCGACCCGGCCGGGCGCGAGTTCGTCGGGCTGCGCAACTACAGCACGGTGCTGACCGACCCGGTGTGGTGGACCGACTTCGGCACCACACTGATCATCACGGTGGTCAGCGTCGCGGTCGAACTGGTGCTCGGCTTCGCGTTCGCGTTCGTGATGTACCGGATCATCCGGGGCCGGTCGCTGGTCCGCACCGGGATCCTGATCCCGTACGGGATCGTCACGGTCGTCTCCGCGTACATCTGGCAGTTCGCGTTCCAGCTGGACTCGGGTTTCGTGAACCAGTGGCTCGGGCTGGGCACCTTCAACTTCTTCGGCCAGCGCTGGTCGGCGCTGTTCGTCATCATCCTGTCGGAGATCTGGAAGACCACGCCGTTCATCTCGCTGCTGCTGCTGGCCGGCCTGGTGCAGGTGCCGGAGGAGTACCAGGAGGCGGCCCGGGTCGACGGCGCCACCGCGTGGCAGCGGCTGCGGCGGGTGACCCTGCCGAACATGAAGGCGGCCATCATGGTCGCGCTGCTGTTCCGCACCCTGGACGCCTGGCGGATCTTCGACAACCCGTTCATCATGACCCGCGGCGCGAACGACACCGAGACGCTCTCGTTCCTGGCCTACCGGCAGAACGTCACCCTGGTGAACATGGGCGCCGGCTCGGCCGTCTCGGTGCTCCTCTTCCTCACCGTCGTGGTGATCGCGTTCATCTTCGTCAAGGGCTTCCGCACCGACCTCTCCCAGGTTCGAGGTGATCAGTGATGGCCACGGATCGCCGGGTCAGCGGCTGGTGGACCGTCTGGGGCCTGCTGATCCTGGTCTGGGCGCTGTTCCCGCTGCTGTGGATGGTCTCGCTGTCGTTCAAGGACCCGGACACGTTCCGGAGCGGCACACCCACGTTCTTCCCGGAGACCTGGGTGTGGGACAACTACAAGACGGTCTTCGCCGACTCGCTGTTCACCAGCGCCCTGATCAACTCGGTCGGCATCGCCCTGATCGCCACCCTGCTCGCGGTGGTCACCGCGATGTTCGCCGCGTACGCGATCGCCCGGATGACGTACCCGGGCAAGAAGTTCCTGCTCTCGATGGCCTTGGCGATCGCGATGTTCCCGCAGGCCGCGCTGGTCGGGCCGCTGTTCAACATGTGGCGCAACCTCGGCATCTACGACACCTGGATCGGGCTGATCATCCCGTACCTGACGTTCGCCCTGCCGCTGTCGATCTGGACCATGTCGGCGTTCTTCCGGCAGATCCCCTGGGAGATGGAGCAGGCGGCGCAGGTCGACGGGGCCACCGCCTGGCAGGCGTTCCGCAAGGTGATCGTCCCGCTGGCCGCGCCCGGGGTGTTCACCACGGCCATCCTGACGTTCTTCTTCTGCTGGAACGAGTTCCTGCTGGCCATCTCGCTCACCTCGACCGACCGGGCCCGCACGGTGCCGGCCGCCCTGTCGTTCTTCACCGGCGCGTCGCAGTTCGAGTCGCCGATCACCTACATCATGGCCGCCTCGGTGGTCGTGACGATTCCCGTCGTCATCCTGGTGCTGATCTTCCAGCGCCGGATCATGGCCGGCCTCACCGCCGGCGCCGTCAAGGGCTGAACTGGGGAGGGACGAGCTCATGGCAGCCATCACCATGCGGAACATCGTCAAACGGTACGGCGACGGATTCCACGCCGTCGACAACGTCAGCCTGGACATCGCCGACGGCGAGTTCATCATCCTGGTCGGCCCGTCGGGCTGCGGCAAATCCACCCTGCTCCGCATGATCGTCGGCCTGGAGGACATCACCTCCGGCGACATGATCATCGGTGACACCCGGGTGAACAAGAAGGCGCCTCGCGACCGCAACCTCGCCATGGTGTTCCAGAACTACGCCCTGTACCCGCACCTGACCGTCTTCGAGAACATCGCGTTCCCGCTGCGGCTGCGCAAGGCTCCCGAGGAGGAGATCCGTGAGCAGGTGAACAACGCCGCGTCCCTGCTCCAGCTCACCGAGCACCTCGAGCGCCGGCCCGCCAACCTCTCCGGCGGGCAGCGCCAGCGCGTCGCGATGGGCCGGGCCATCGTCCGCAAGGCCGACGCGTTCCTGTTCGACGAGCCGCTGTCGAACCTGGACGCGAAACTGCGCGGGCAGATGCGCACCGAGATCGCGCGGATGCAACGCCGGCTCGGCACCACGACCGTCTACGTCACCCACGACCAGACCGAGGCCATGACGCTCGGCGACCGCATCGCGGTGCTCCGCAAGGGCGTCCTGCAGCAGGTCGGCACGGCACATCAGCTCTACGAGGAGCCGGCGAATCTGTTCGTGGCCGGGTTCATCGGCTCGCCGCCGATGAACTTCATGCCCGGACGGCTCCAGGACGGCCGGATCGAGACCCCGTTCGGCGCGGTTCCCGCGTCCGGGCCGCGGCTGAGCAAGGTCGGCGACCGGGAACTGGTCATCATCGGCCTGCGCCCCGAGCACTTCGAGGACGCGGCGCTGGTGGCGAGCGCGGTGCGCGGGCGGGGGCAGGCCTTCACCGCCGAGGTGGACGTGACCGAGTGGCTGGGCAACCAGCTGTACGCGTACGTCCCGTACAGCGCACCGGCCGAGATCACCCAGCGTCTCGAGGAACTGGAACGCGAGCTCGACAGCGAACAGATGCGCACCCAGCTCGTCGTCGCCCTGGACGCCGCCAGCCGGATCCGCTCCGGCGCACAGGCGCACCTGTGGTTCGACCCGGAGCGGATGCACGTCTTCGACGCCGCGACCGGCGAGAACCTGACCCGGGACCCGGACCGCACGTTCGCCGAGGACGTGCACGTGCCCGCGGCGAAGCCCGACGACACCCCGCCCACGCCCTGACACGAGGAAGGCCGACCGGATGTACTCCTTCGACCCCACGCTCTCCAGTGCCGTGAGCACCATCGACGGCATCTATCGGGCCGGGCCCGGGCACGGTGGCCCGGCGCTGGTCGGGCACGCCGATCCGGAGGGCACCTACTCGGAGGTCTACCCGCAGGTCACGCCGGACGAGGCCGGGCTGCGGCTGCGGTGCCGCCGGTTCTCCACGCCCGGCGGCATCCCCAGCCACGTCAGCGTGCAGACCCCGGGCTCGGTCCACGAGGGCGGCGAGCTGGGGTACGAGCTGTCGCACGCGCCGCCTTCGACAACCCGGACCTGATCGTCGCGGCCGTGGTCGGCGACCGGGCACCGGGCCTGCTGGCCGAGTGCGAGGCACGGATCGCCGAGGCCAACGCGTACGCCCACGAGCACTTCGAGGACCAGCCGGAGATCCGTGACTGGGTGTGGACCGACTGAGACGAGGCCGGAGATGACCGACGCCACCGACCCGGGACAGCCCATCGCCGCGGTGCTCGCCGACGTGGACGGGACCCTGGTGACCAAACAGAAGGAGCTGACGCCGCGGACCATCGCGGCGGTACGGGAGCTGCGGCGACGGGGCGTGGTCTTCGCCCTGACCAGCGGCCGCCCGCCGCGCGGCATGCAGATGCTCGTCGAGCCGCTCGGCATGCGCCTGCCGATGGCCGCGTTCAACGGCGGGGTGATCGTCCTGCCCGACATGACCATCGCCGACGAACGCGCGATCGACCCGGAGGCCGCGGCGGGGGTGATCGAGGCCGGGCGCGCGCACGGTCTCGACATGTGGGTCTACACCGCCACCGACTGGTACGTGACCGACCCGCACGCCCCGCACGTGGACCGCGAGTCGCACACCTGCCGGTTCCCGCCCACGGTGGTGCCCGGCTACGACGGGCTGCTGGAGCACGCCATCAAGATCGTGGGCGTGAGCGACGACCACGACCTGGTGGCCCGGGCCGAGGCCGCGGCACAGTCGAGGTTCGGCGCGCGGGTCTCCGCGGCCCGGTCGCAGCCGCACTACCTGGACGTCACCCATCCCACGGCGAACAAGGGCGTGGTCGTCGAGCGCCTCGCGCACTACTTCACGATCCCGCTGACCCAGATCGCCACGTTCGGCGACCAGGCCAATGACGTGCTGATGTTCCGGCGCAGCGCGATGAGCATCGCCATGGGCAACGCCAGCGAACAGGTACGCCGGCAGGCCACCTACGTGACCGGGTCGAACGAGGAGGACGGCTTCGCCGACGCCGTCGAACGCCACATCCTGCCGCGGGTGCCCGTCTCCGGTGGCTCAGGAGCGCCGGGCTGAGGTCTCACCGATGTAGCCGGTCATGGTCGCGCAGACGTCGGTGAGGAACCGCTCGAAACCGGCCAGCAGCTCCGGCGGGTAGTCCCGCATGACCGCGCCCATCCGGTCGGCCAGCGGGTCGAAGAACTCGTCGACCATGCCGTCGACACCGTCAGTGGCGTGCAGGGTGACCAGGCGCCGATCCGCGCTGTCCCGGACCCGGCGCAGGTGCCCGGCCGCCTCCAGGCGGTTGAGCAGCGACGACGTCGCGCCGGTGGTCAGGCCGATCCGCTGGCTCAGCTCGGACTGGGTCAGCGGGGTGCCGCGGTCCTGCGCGCCGAGCACCTCGATCAGGGCGTGCGCGTCGGTGCTGTGCAACCCGGTGCTGGCGCCGAACTGCCGGCCCAGCTCGGCGAACGCCATCCCGTGCGAGTGCAGGCCCGCCAGGATGCGGTCGCGCTGCGCGTCGAAGGTGTCGGCCACGTCTGCTCCTCCGGTGAGCGTCAAGATCCCGGTCGAACTCTACCACCGTCAAGTAGTTTGATCGTGTGATAGTTTCACGGTGTTACTACTTGAAGGGACGGCCATGACGGCTGCTCGGAAATGGTGGGGCCTGATCGGGATCGCCCTCGGCGTCTCGATGATCGTGGTCGACACCACCATCGTTAACGTGATCACGCCCCCGGTCATCGACGACCTGGGCATCAACTCCTCGCAGGCGCAGTGGATCCAGGAGTCCTACGCGATCCTGTTCGCCGCGCTGCTGCTGCTCTTCGGCCGGATCGCCGATCTGGCCGGTGCCCGCCGGATCTTCGTGATCGGCACCGTGCTGTTCGGCGTCACCAGCCTGCTGGCCGGCCTGGCCCCGAGCGGCGAGGTGCTGATCCTGGCGCGCTTCCTGCAGGGCGCGGCCGGTGCCATGCTGCTGCCCACGTCGCTGTCGCTGCTCAACCAGACGTTCACCGGCAAGGCCCGCGGTCAGGCGTTCGCGGTGTGGGGCTCGACGATCGGCGCGGCCACCGCGGTCGGCCCGGTGCTCGGCGGCTGGCTCTCCGAGCACGCCACCTGGCGCTGGGCGTTCGGCATCAACGTCCCGCTGGTCGTGGTGATCCTGGTGCTCACCCTGGTGTTCATCACGCCGTCGCCGAAAACCGCCGGGCGGGTCGACGTGCCCGGGTCGGTGCTGTCCGTTCTCGGGCTGGCCGCGCTGGCGTTCGGACTGGTCGAGGGCCGCACGTACGGCTGGGTGACAAGCGTCCGGCCGTTCGGTCTGTTCGGCCGGACCTGGGACGGCGGGCTCTCCCCCGCGTTCGTGGCGCTGGTCGCCGCCGTGCTGCTGCTCGCCCTGTTCGGGTGGCGTCAGCTGCGGCTGAGCCGGACCGGTGACCCGCTGATGAACACCCGGCTGTTCCGGATCCCGTCGTTCCGCAACGGCAACATCGCCACGGTGATCATCGGGCTGGGCGAGTTCGGCATCATCGCGGTGCTCCCGCTCTGGCTGCAGTTCACCCTGGACTACACCGCCCTGCAGGCCGGGGTCGCGCTGCTGCCGCTGGCCGTGGGCAGCTTCCTGGCCAGCGGGCTGAGCTTCGGGCTGGCCGGGACGCTCTCCCCGCTCGCCCTGGTCCGGATCGGCCTGGCCCTGGAGGCGGTCGCGCTGGCCGGTCTCGGCGTGGTCGCGGCCACCACCGCGGCACCCTGGTGGTCGATCGCGATCGCGCTGTTCCTCTACGGCATCGGTGTCGGCTTCGCCACCGCGCAGGTCACCAACGTGGTGCTCGCCGACGTGCCGGACGCGGACGCGGGCCAGGGCTCCGGCATCCAGTCCACGTTCCGGCAGCTCGGTTCGGCGCTCGGCATCGCGGTGCTGACCACGGTCTTCTTCGCCACCCTGAGCCGCCACGTGACGAGCGCGCTGACCGGCGGCGGGCTGCCCGCCGGCCAGATCGAGCGGTACGCGGCGGCGGTCACCGACAGCGCCGGCGCGGCGATCGCCCCGCTGGCCGCGGACCCGGCCACCGCGGTGGTGGCCCAGGCCGCCCGGGACGCGATGGCCGACGGGATCGCGTTCGGGTCGTACCTGGCGGCGGGGCTGCTGGCGCTCGGGGTGCTGGCGACGCTGCTGATCCCGGACGGCCGCACCGCGGAGGTGCCCGCCGAACCGGAACTGGTGTCCCATCTCGACCGGTAGCGCGCGTCGGGTGGATATGACGGACGTCGCTGGGTAATTTAGGCTTATGACCAGGGATGCGGCGCGCGATCTGCTGCGCCGCTCCCTGTCGTTCCTGCTGGACCTGTTCGGCTCGCTGCCGCCGCACGCCGGTGACTCCCTTGTGGTCACCGTGCCGGCCGCCGAGCCCGCCCCGGCCGGCCGAACACCCCTGCTGACGGAGCAGTTCATCGCGGCCGTCGGCGCCTCACGCGCGCCCCCGGCCCCGCTCGCCTGACAGCGGCGCGAGCCCGCCTCCCCCGCGTGCCGGAGACACCCCTCGGCTGAGCACGCCACGACGGCTTCCCGTCGTACCCAAAAAATGGTTTTTGTCTGAAAAATCGTGATTAAGGATTGTTGACGGTGAATTTCCTGTCGCAGGCGCTGATGGCCGACCCGACGACCCCGATGGTGATCTGGATGGTGCTGATGCTGGCGGCGCTGCCCGCGCTCGCACTGCTGTCGAGCCCGGAGGCGATCCGCGACCCCGGCGCCGCCCTGATGGCGAGCCTGGGCGCACTGCGCCGGTACCGGGCGGAGCGCGACCGGGCCCGGCGCCAGGCCGTCGAGGCGACCCGTTTCGCCGACGAGATGCAGGTCGCCGCGGTCCAGGCGGACGACGCCGCGCAGCGCTGGCAGGACCTCTGGCGGCAGGCCGCGGAGCACGCCGACGGCGCGTGGCAGGACTGGCAGGACGCCGAGCAGCAGGTCACCCGGGCGCGCGCCGCCGCCGCGTTCGGTCCGCCGTGGGCCGCGCGGACCCCCACCGAGTACGTGGACCGCGAACGCTTCCTGCACCGCGCGGTGCGTGCCGCCGTGCAGCGCGGTGACCTGCCGTCCACCGCGCTCGCCGACGCCCTCGCCGCACGCGGCGGCTGGGACCCGCGGCTGCACCCGGTCGAGCAGGAACTCGTGCTGCTCCGCGCGGTCGCCGACCATCGGCAGCGGCGGTACCGGCGGGTGGCGACGACCGAGCGGACCGCCCGGCACGACGTGCGGCTCGCCGTCGCGGCCCGGGACAGCCTGCGCCACGAGACGAGCGTCGCCGCGTCGGCAGCCGCTCCGCTGCGCCGCTACCTGCCGCCCGCGCCCCGCCCGGCCCGGGATCTCCAACCGGCCTGAGGTGTACTGGGTGCATGGAGCACCGAGCCGAGGTACGCGACTTCCTCATCACCCGCCGCGCGAAGATCACCCCGCAGCAGGCCGGCCTGCCGGTGACCGGCACCCGACGGGTCGCCGGGCTGCGCCGCAGCGAGGTCGCCGCGCTGGCCGGGGTGAGTGTCGAGTACTACGCCAAGCTCGAGCGCGGCTCGCTCGCCGGGGTGTCGGCCGGGGTGCTCGAGGCGATCGCCCGGGCGCTGCGGCTCGACGACGCGGAACGCGCCCACCTGCTGCGCCTGGCCCAGGAGGCGAACGGCAGCGGCGCCCTGCTGCGGCCGAACCGGCGGCACCGGCCGTGGACGGTGCGGCCCAGCCTGCAGTGGACCCTGGACGCGATCACCAGCCCGGCGATCGTGGTCAACAACCGGATGGACGTGGTCGCCGCGAACCTGCTCGGCCGGGCCATGTACGCCGACATGTTCGCCGACCCGGCCCGGCAGCCGAACTTCGGCCGGTTCACGTTCCTGGACGGCGCCGCCCGGCGCTTCCACACCGACTGGGACGCGGCCGCCGACATGACCGTCGCCGACCTGCGCACGTCAGCCGGCAAGGACCCGCACGACAAGGGCCTGCACGACCTGGTCGGCGAGTTGTCCACGCTCAGTGACGAGTTCCGGCACCGGTGGGCCGCGCACAACGTCCGGATCCACGGGACCGGGATCAAGACGTTCCGGCATCACGTGGTGGGTGAGCTCGTCCTGTCGTACGAAAGCATGGATCTTCGGGCCGATCCGGACGTCGCCCTGAAGATCTACGCGGCCGAGCCCGGCTCGCCGTCGGCGCACGCGCTCACCCTGCTGGCGTCCTGGGCGGCGATGACCGACGACGGCCGGGCAGCGGATCAGCGCAGCGAGTCGACGTCGATGACGAACCGGTAGCGCACGTCCGACTTCAGCACCCGCTCGTAGGCGTCGTTCACCGCGTCGGCGTCGATCACCTCGATCTCCGGGGCGATCCCGCGTTCGGCGCAGAAGTCCAGCATCTCCTGGGTCTCGGCGATGCCGCCGATGCTGGAGCCGGCGAACGAGCGCCGGTTGCCGAACAGCGTGAACACCTGGATCGGCAGCGGCTGCGGCGGGGCGCCCACGTTGACCAGCGTGCCGTCCAGCCGCAGCAGGCTCAGGTAGGCGTTGATGTCGAGCTCCGCGCTGACCGTGTTGACGATCAGGTCGAAGCTGTTGGCGAGCTGCTCGAACGTCGCCGGGTCACTGGTCGCGTAGTAGTGCTGCGCGCCGAACCGGAGCCCGTCCTCCTGCTTGCTGAGCGTCTGCGACAGCACGGTGACCTCGGCGCCCATGGCCGCCGCGATCTTGACGCCCATGTGACCGAGACCGCCCATACCGACGATCGCGACCTTCTTGCCCGGCCCGGCGTTCCAGCGCGCCAGCGGCGAATAGAGCGTGATGCCCGCGCACAGCAGCGGCGCGGCCGCCTCGACCGGGATGTTCTCCGGCACCCGCAGCACGAAGTCCTCGTCGACCACGACGTGCGTCGCATACCCGCCCTGGGTGATCGTGCCGTCCCGGTCCTTGGCCGCGTAGGTGCCGGTGTTGCCGTTCAGGCAGTAGTTCTCCAGCCCGGCCTTGCAGTTGTCGCACTCCCGGCACGAGTTGACCATGCAGCCGACACCGACCCGGTCACCGACGGCGTGCTTGGTGACCTCGGCGCCGACCTCGGTGACCTGCCCGACGATCTCGTGCCCGACGGTCAGCGGGTAGGGCACCTCGCCCCACTCACCACGAACCGTGTGAATGTCCGAGTGGCAGATCCCGGCATAACGAATCTCGATCAGCACGTCGCGCGGCCCGACGTCCCGGCGCTCGATCTTGGTGCGAACGAGGGCTCCGGTGGCGGACGGCGCGGCGATGGCATTGACGGTGAGAATGGTCCTGGTCCTTCCCGAGGGTTTTTCGATCCGAAGCCAGTTCAGTGCCCGGCCCCGCGATCAGCAAACCGCATCCGGCCCGCCCCAGGGAGCCCCTTCCGATAGGTGTACTGCCAGTGCATCCCTCACCCCCGGACCGCTGTCCGCTTCCGGTCAGCGTCGGCCCGGCAGTCCCCCGCTCCCGATCCGCTTTCACCGCCCGGTTCAACCCTATTTGGTACGAATACCGGGCGCCCGTCCGTAGGCTACGAGCCACGCTCACTGGTGGTCTCGCGCCAGACCGTGGGACTCCGGGCCCGGCCGCGCTTCCGGATTTTGGCTGGCTCTCAGGGGTGCCTCCGCGCTGCGGAGGCACCCCTGAGGCCCAGCCGGGGCCCTGTGGCGCCCCACGGGGCGGCGGGAGTCGAGGCGATTAGCCTGTGCCCCGTGAACGGACGACCACGATGAGTCAGAAAACGCTGCGCCTGATCGGCTACTGGGCCGGCCCTTCGGAGCCGGAGGTCTGGCCGGATGCCCGCGACTTCCTCAGCCCCGCCATGCCGGCCGAGGATCGTGACGCGGTGGTCACCTACCTGCATTCAGGCACGGTGTACCTGGCCTTCGCCGGCTACTCGGTCTGCCGGGTGTGCGGCATCCTGAACGGCACCACGGAGCTGACCGACGGCGAGCACTTCGTCTGGCCCTCCGGCCTGACCCACTACGTGAAAGCTCACGACCTCCGATTGCCGGACGAGGTCTTGGCCGTCGCCCGCCGGGGCCCCGCCCACCCCGTCGACCCCTTCGCGATCGAACGGGCCATGCTCGAAACCCGCGAACTCACAGTCGACGAGCACTGGTGGCGAAGCCGCACAGGAAGCAGGGGGTCCGGGCCGGAACGGCACCCATGATCGGTACGGTCCACCCATGCCAGCTGCCGAGTCGAGCCGACTTTCCGTGACACTGCCTGTCGAGGATTGGTTGTCACTGATGGGCGTGATGGACAACGAGATCTCGACCGCAGTGGAGGACGGCGATCCCGAGAACATCGTGCCGGTCGCCAACCGGGTCCGGAAGGCGGCCGCTGCTAGCGCCTACGAGACCGAGACGAGGCAGCTTCCGCACGACCGGCTGACCAGCGCCGAGCTGCCGGCCACCGACTGGCGATATGCGGTACTCGCTCTGGCGGACTGGGCCGACATCGGCGACGGGATGACCCCCGGCGTCGACCCGGACGGCTCCCAGGAACGCGAGTTGATGGCGGCCATCACAACACAGCTCCCCGACGGCACCATGGACGCCGACTAGTGACTAGCTCGGCAGCACCACGGCGAGATCGCTGAGCAGCTCCGCGTCGTTGCCGATGCTGCCGAACCGGCCGCCGCGTTCGGGCCTGTCCAACTCGGCGCGGACCTGTGGGAATGCCGGCGCGGCGGACGTACCCATCCGTTTCAGACAGGACGCGACGACGTTGCCTGTCGCGGGGTTCTCTCGCCAGGCCGCCAGCAGGGTATCCAGCACCATGGCGGCTTCCGGTTCCCCGGCGATGTCTTGGATCGCAGCGGCGGCGTGCACCCTGGTCCACTCGTACTCGTCCGCCACCAGGTTCCGCAGACGGGGCAACGCCACCGCTGCCGGCGGACCGATCTGGCCGAGCACGTCCGCCGCCTCCCAGGACGCATACGTCTCCAACAGCGCGAGGGCGTGCGGCAGGACCTCGTCGCGGTCACCACCGACCGCCCAGAGGGTGCTGACCGCCGCGGACCGGGTCCACGTGTCGTCGGCGTCGAGCGCCGACCTGATCTCGGGGAGCGCCGGTGCCGCTGCCGGCCCGAACGAGCGCAACACCGCCAACGCGGACTGCACCACTTCCCAGTTCTGCCGCCCGGTGGCTCCGGCGAGCATCTGGGTGATCAACGGCAGTGCGGACACCGCGCCGAGTTCCCCCAGAGCGGACAGGATGACGCGCACCTCACCCGACGGCCCGCCCTCGGCGAGGCCGGATCGGCGCAACCGGTCGCACAGGCGGGACATCAGCCCATCAGCCGGCTGCGGCAGCGACCCCGCCACTTGGATGGCGCTCCAGGCGTCGACGTTGCTGTCCAGCGCCACGTACAGGCTGGGAAGCGCCCGGGCGTCCCCGATCCGGGCCAACGCCATGGCCGCTTTCTGGTGCACCCGGCGCAGATGCAGCCGCGGGGCCGACCACCCGTCCGGTCCGTGGCCGGCGAGCACAGCGGCCAGGGTTTCCCGGGCCGGTTCGGCAATCGCATGGTTCTTCTCCAGAAACGTGGCCGCCTCGGCCGCGACTTCCGGGTTGCTCGCGCCGAGCTGGGCGGCGACGAGCCGGACCAGGGTGCTGTGATCACCACGCCAGCCCTCGACGAGGTCACTGGTCATCCGGATCGCGTCCAGTCGAACGCCAGGTTCCGGGCTGCTCAACTGCTCGACCAACAGATCAGTACGCTGCGGCACTCGCGCGCCCAGCAGGTGGTGCACCGTACGCAAAAGATCTGCGGTCAGGGAGTAACGGCGATTGACGCGAACCAGATCCTCGAAGGCCGCGGCGACGAACGGTGGCACACCGTCGGCCGGCGGCGCGACCGGCGGCGGCTCCGGCCATGGCTGCTCCGGCGGTGCGGCGGCGGCGATCTCGCGCAGGAGCCCGATCAACGCCGGGACGAGTTCGTCGCCGATCGCACCGGGGGCACACCGGGCCTGGTGGATCAGGGCGGCGAGCCGGTACTCCGGTTCACCGGCCGGGTCCACGGCCGGGCCGGCGAGCCATGCCGTCACGGCTGGTTCGATCACCGGCAGCCGGAGCGCCAGGGTGGCCGTCGTCTGGGCCACCAGAAGGCGTTCCGGCAGGCAGAACGTCAGCGCCGCCCGGTCACGGAGCAGGGTGAGCGCCCGGTCGGCGTCGTCGACGAGCAGGCCCAAGGCGGGGATGGCGGCCTGACGCACCCCGCACGCGGCATCCCCGGCGAACTCGATGAACGTCTCGGCGTGCGCGCACAGGACCGCCCTTGCACCCACGAAGTCCGCGTCGAAGTATTCCTCGTCGCCGCGCTCCACCGACTCCTCACCGATGCTGACCAGCAGCCCCACGACCCGGTCACGGTCCGGTGTGGCCGGATCACGGGCCAGCTCGAGAAGGAACGGCAGGCTCGCTGTGGTGCTCGGGTAGACGCTGCCCTGGTGGTGAACCTTGTTGTAGAAATCGTCCAGGGCTTTGCCCCGCTCCTCGGGCACCGGGGAACGCAGAGCTTCCAGAAGCGCAGGAATCTCGTCGGCCGAGCCATAGGCATGGTCCATCGACGCCCAGTCGACGTCGTCAAGTCCGCTGAACATGCCCGGCACTATGCCGGGACCCCCCGACATTTCAGCGGCGGTGCGTGGCGAGATGGTCCTGCAGCAGGTTGTGGCGGAACTGGTAGACGCCGCCGGCGCGGCGCAGCACGCCTCGGGCGTGCGCTTCGTCCAGCGCACTCATCATCCGCAGCGGCATGCCACTGCCGAGCGCCGACACCACCCGGGCCAGGCAGAACTGTCCCCAGCAGCTGAAGCTGATCGCCGCCGTCGCGGCGATCACAGCGACCGGCACCCACACGTCGGCACCGCTGCCCTCCAGCCCCACCGTGCACAGGAACGCCGTGGCCAGGCCTGCTGCGCCACCCGCCGTCAGCGCGGTGATCCGGTCGACGTGCAGCGAGCGGGCGGGCATGGCGGCCGCGGCCGCTACCGTCGACCCGGCCATCAGGGCGCTGACGGCGCCGGCCGACAACATCATGCCAAGACCGAAGCGCGGTTGTCCGATCAGCGCGCAAACGGCGGCCAAGGGCAGGCCGACCGTCAGGAACATCCTGCCCGCACCGGCGAGGGTGAGCTGCCGGGGCGCCGAGCGGTCGGTGAACAGTAGGCGGGCGTAGGCAGCGGCAAGGCCGAGGAGAGTTCCGAAGTACCACGGCGACAACCACAACGGCGCCGACCCGGCGATGTCGAAGGCTCGCACCCCGTTCATCATCGATGTACACGTGGTCATGAGAGCGACGATCACGGCGAAAGTGATCGAGGCGATCTGGACGGTGGGCACCGGTTTCAACTCATTGAAGTGCCACCAGGCCAGGTCGTACGTCCGCTGCTCCCGCAGGTGCGCGGCGATCGTGCCGAGCCAGCGGCGGGCCCGTGCCACCTCGTCGGCGGTGCGGACCGGGCGCCCGCCCAGGGCGGTGGTGTAGGCGGCGGGAACCAGATGCTCCAGAAGGTGCTGCTCGACACCGCCGCGGGTGGCGGCCCAATCCGCGCTGAGCAACTCCCCCGGGTTGTGGCCGGGATTCTGGTAGACGGTACGGGCCAGCCAGATCATCAGCGGGGTGGACAGCGCCTGCGCCAGTGGAGGGTCCGGCACCCCGGCCAGGTGCTCCACCACGGGCTGCCATCGCCGGTCGGTCAGCGCCGCGCTGTCGGCCAGGTGCCGCGCGGCGTCGCGGGCCGAGACCGGCTGGATCTCCACCACCGCCGCGGCGGGTACCGGGCCGGAGACCGCTACCGCAGCCTCGTAGGGACGGGTACGGCAGGTGATCACCAAGCCCTGACCGGCGCCAGCCACGAGCGAGATCCCCCGGATCGCCGCCTGCTGCATGCCGTCGGCCATCTCGTCGAGGCCGTCCAGGATCGGCAGGATCAGCCCCCGGGCGACCAGGTCACGGGCGAGCGTCCGCGGCGCGCCGCCGGGGCCGGGCACCTGCCGGGCCAGCCGGCGATCGATCATCGTGACCTGGTCGGCGACCCAGTCGTCGAGTCCTAGTACGGGATTCCAACCGGCCGCCGAGAGCACCACCGGCACCGGCTCCTGAGGGGCACGCCGCGCCAGCATCTGCACCGCCAGGTTCAGCACCAGCATCGACTTGCCCGCGCCAGGTTCGCCGAGCACCACCAAGCGTTTCGGGCCGTCCGCGGTGGTGAACAGGTCACCGATCTCGGCGTACGCCCCGGCCAGCTCGGCCGGGCCGGCGCCTTGCGCGCCGTGCACCGACGCCCAGCTCGCCATCACGGCCTGCGCCCGGGCGCTGGACAACCACCGTACGTTCAGCGGCCACGGGTCACGAACCCGCCGGGCGTTCTGCTCCGCCTGCCACTGCTCCCGTTGAGCGTCGGCCAGCCAGGACAGCGCGACGGTGACGCCGGCGGCGGCAGATTCGGCTCGTGCGCCGCCCAGCCGCCACAGCCAGGAGAGCGCCCCGATGGAGATCGCGGCCGCGCCGACCCCGCCGAAGACGACGCTGGCCCACCAGTCGGCGCGGTCGAGTCCCTGCCGCTGCAGGAACCAGGCGAGGGTAACCGCAGTCAGCACCAGGACGGTCAGGGAGACGGCGAACCACAGGCGGGGCGTTCGGGACCGATGTGGCACCCGGACATGTTGCATTCGACGGGGACGGAACGGTATTGCCCGTACGGATGATTAATCGATGCCTGTCGAATAATGTGAAGAGTCTTCACGCGCCGGGCGGCGTCACGGACGTCCGCGATTTCCTCAGCCCCACCGTGCGGCCGAGGACCGTGGCGCGGTGGTCACCTACCTGCGCTCGGGCACGGAGTACGTGGCCTTCGCCGGGTACTCGCTCTGCCGGGTGTGCGGCATCCAGAACGGCACCACGGAGCTGACCGACGACGAGCACTGGTGGCGCGCCACCGGGTGAGCAGGGCCTGGTTCGGAGTGGTGGCGTGCACCGGGCCACCGGGTTGATCAGCCCGTGGCGAAGTTCCACTGCTCCGGCAGCGCGCCGCCGCAGAGCGCACAGGTGAAATCCCCGTCGCGCACGATGTTGCGCTCTCCGCACGCCGGGCAGCGCCGGAACACGATCGTGTCGGCGAAGCCACCCGGATGAGATATGCCGAGCCGGTCGAGCGCCCCGGCCACCGCATCCCAGCAGTCCGGGGCGGGGCAGTACCCGGTCGACTGGTTGGTCACCTCGGTCACCCGCCAGCCGGCGCCGAACCCCATCTCCCCGGCGGCGAGCACGTCACGCCCACCGGCGAGGGCGACGTGCTCACTACGCCTCGGCGCGAGCCGGAGCCGGCCATCGAGCGCGACGACGAAGGTGAAGGGTTCCGCGCGGTCTCGGCCCGCGAGCCATTCCCGCAGCACGGTGGCCGTGTCCACGGCGACGCCCGCACTCACGAGCCCACGAAGCTCCTCCGGACCCACGTACCGGTAGTGCTTGTCCTCCCTCACCGCAGGCACGCCAGCGCCAAGCCCTGGCCCCGTTCGGTATCCGCCGCATCCAGCAACTGATCCGCCCTTCGCCCTCGTGCACACTCCCGGTGATCAGACTGCGGTTGTACCAGGCCCGCGAACGGCAGCGCGTGATCGATCCCGCGGACCTCGAGGCGGCCTACGCCGCGGTCATGCTCAACCTGGTCGCAGAGAGACCGGCTCGCGTAAGGCGTCGGTCAGGAGTTCATAGGTCTCCTGCACCGCCCCCCGGACGCCGCCTCACGACCTCGATCAGGCTGTCGTACATGGCTGCGAGCACCCCATTCCCGCCGCCCGCCTCGATGAGCCGACGGTGGTGGCAGATCCACGGGTCGTCGCTGTCCCGGGCGCGACTGTTGAACCGCTCGATCGCCGCTGCCGGTCGTCGAGCAGGACGACTTCTCGAAAGCCCGCCCCGTGCGGCGCGCGAGTTCCTCGAACCCGGCGATCTCGTCGGCCCCGGCGAGGTACTGGGCAGAACGACATCGTGCCCGCCGTCCAGGTGGGTCGCCGCCATCGCCCGGACCAGGGACCACACCGGCGGCCACGTGTCGATCGTGTCGTCCTGCCATCCCGCCGACCAGGTGGTGCCGGGATGCCGGTCGGCGTAGCGCGCCGACAGGGTGGACTTGCCGATCCCCGGCGGGCCGTTCAGATGAACGAGTCGCGCCATCCGGCCACCGTATCGTCAGCCGAGGGTGGCTTCGCGCTGGATCTGCTCGAACTCGGCGGCCATCGCGGCGGACAGCGCCTGCGCCGCCGACATCGGGCGCACCATCACGGTGAACTCGTCGATCAGGCCGTTCTCGTCCAGGTGCACGAAGTCGCAGCCCTCGACCGCGACGTCGCCGATCCGCGCCTCGAACACCAGGGCGTGGTCGCGGTCGCCGTCGCCGGTCAGCTCGCGGACGTACCGGAAATCCTCGAACACCCGGAGCACGCCGCGCAGGATCGCCGCGGTGATCGCCTTGCCCGGGTAGGGCTTGAACGCCACCGGGCTGCGGAAGACCACGGTGTCGGCCAGGGTCGCCGCGATGGCGTCGGGGTCGCGCGCTTCCACTGCGGTACGAAAGTCGATCATCTCGCCAGCGTAAATGGCTGGCGTGCCGGGGCCCTACCCGGCCAGGCTGAGCCGTGATCACTGTTCAGCGGGTGCGGGTGCGGTGGACCGCGGAGTCCCGCGGAGCGCCCGGGGCGAACGCCCGCCGCGGCCTGTGCCGCCCGGCACCCCTCCCCTTGTCGATGCCGCCCGGCGCTGTGGCGATCCACGACGTGCTCGCGGACGAAACGGCTCGATACGTGCCACGGGACGAGGTGACCGGCGGCGATGACGCCCGTGACCTCGACCTGCTGCTGTCCCCGAAGGGCGCGGCGCTGGCCGTCGACCGGTTGCCGGGATACGTCGCCTACCCGCAGCAGAGCGGCCCGGCCCGCCTCTTCACCCTGCTGCCCGGGCAGATCGGCCGCTACCGGGCGAACTTCCGGTTCACCCACACCACCTGCCCGTGCAACCCGAGCTGGTACTACGAGGACTGGCTGGTCCACATCGCCAACGGCCCGGTGGCGCCGGACGCTTTCACGTCCCGCATGCCGGACCACAACATCGACCACCGTGTCCACCTCTACGGTGGCTCACGACGCCCGGCGGGCAGCAGCCATGGCTCCTGAACTGGGATGGGACGACGTCCAGGAGCTTTTCGACCCGTACTCCATGGGGTCTCTGCCCGATCTCTGCGTTCCGGGAACCACCGCGCGGGACTGGCAGGCGCTCCTCGATCTCGTCGTCGCGAGCGGATGGCGCTTCGAGTATTCCGAGGGTGACACGGTCGTGCCGCTGCCCGCCGCCGCGACGGCTCTCGTCCGAGACCCTGATGAGGAGTGCCCGGATCTGCGGGTCTGGCCGGCCGCCGGCATGCTGATGATCTTCAGGTTCTGGTCCGCCGAGGAGATCGACTTCGACGTGGATCTGCGGGAGATCCAGGGCCAGGAGCGGCTCGACGAGTTCTGTGCCTTCCTGCGCGCCGTCGGCGGGCACCTCGGCAAGCCGGTGCTGATGAGCCACGAGGGCGGTAATCCGGCCCAGCACCCGCTGCTCGGCTACTCCCCGGAAACCGGCCAGGTCACCGTCTTGACCCCACCGCTCGTGTCATAAGGCCGCTACCGTCGGTATCCATGGTCTCCCCCCGGCACCCCGTCGACGTCCTGCTGCTGCTCCGCCGCGACGATCAGATCCTGCTCGCGCTGCGCGACGGCACCGGGTACGCCGACGGGCAGTGGAACCTGCCCTCCGGCAAGCTCGAGTTCGGCGAGGACGCGGTCACCGGGGTCATTCGCGAGGCGTACGAAGAAATCGGCATCACCCTCGCGCCCGCCCAGCTGCGTCTCGCCGCCACGATCCACCATCGCAGCAGCGCCGAGCACGCCCGCATCGGTCTCGCGTTCGCCGCGACCTTCGACTCCGGCGCGCACGGCGAGCCGCTCAACGCCGAACCGCACAAGTGCGCCAAGATCGCCTGGTTCCCCGCCGGCCGGTTGCCGCCGGACACCTACCCTTACTCCGCGGCGTGCGTGCGGGCGATGCTCGACACCACGCCGTTCGTGCTGAGCGGCTGGGACGACTGAACGGGAGTCAGCGGCATGGATCACCCTTTGGTCGGGCGGGCCACCGAACGGGCCGCCCTCGCCGCCGTGCTCACCGCCCCGGCCGCGACTCCCCTGCTGCTGCGCGGCGCCGCCGGATCCGGCAAGAGCGCCCTGCTCGACGTGCTCACCACCGACGCCCGGGTCGCCGGATTCCGTCCGCTGCGGGCCGCCGGGGTCCAGGCCGAGACATCGATTTCGTACGCGGGACTGCACCAGCTCCTGCACGCCCTCCTCGCCGCGGCCGACGGCATGGACCCGGGACATCGGAGGGTCCTGACCTCCGTTCTCGGCGGGGTGCCGGAGCGCGCGACCTCGGTGATGGCCGTCGGCGTCGCGGTCCTGGACCTGTTCGCGGTGGCCGGCGCGGTCACGCCGCTGCTGGTGGTGGTGGACGACGGGCAGTGGTTCGACGTGCCCAGCACGCAGGTGTGCGCGTTCGTCGCCCGGCGGCTCGGTGACCTGCCGATCCGGTTCGTGGTGGCAGTCCGCGACGACGAGCCGTCCGGGTTCGACGACGCCGGGCTGACCGAACTCGCCGTGCCGCCGCTCTCCCCGGAGGCGTCGGCGACGCTGCTCGACGAGCGGTTCCCCGGCCTGAGCCCGGAGACCCGGCACCTGACCCTGACCTACTCGAGCGGCAACCCGCTGGCCCTGGTCGAGTTGCCGGCCGGGCTGACCGGCCGGGACGCGGGCGACCCCGGGCCGCTGCCGCTGCCACGCCGGCTGGAGCGGATCTTCGCGGGGCGGATCGCGGCGCTGCCGGTGGCCGAACGCGCCGACCTGCTGCTGATGGCGTTGGACGGGGCCGGACGCACCCACGCGCACGGCGCGCAGTACGTCCCGCGCGAGGTGGTCGCCGCGCGCCGGGCCGGACTGCTGGAGGCCGGGCGGCCGGTGTTCCGGCATCCGCTGATCGCCTCGGCGGTGGTGCAGGCCGCCTCGCCCAACGAACGGCGCGCCGCGCACACCACCCTGGCCGGGCTGCACGCCGCCGACCTGGAACGACGTGCCGTGCACCTGGCCGCGGCGACCGTCGACCCGGATCCGGAGGTGGCCGCGGCCCTGGAGCGGGCCGCCCGGTCGGCGGTGCGCCGGGGCGGGGCGGTCACGGCGGTGCAGTGGCTGACCCGGGCCGCCGAGCTGAGCCCGCGGCCACGCGAGCAGGCCCGGTTGCTGGCCGACGCCGCGTACGTGGCCGGACAGTCCGGCCAGCTGGAACGCGCCGAGATCCTGGTCGCGGCGGCCGACGCCGCGGACGGCCGGGTGTCGTCGCCGGACGCGGTGCTGACCGCGGCGTACGTGGCGCTCTACCGGCACGGTGACGTGGGCATGCACGGCACGGTCGCCCGGGTGATCCGCGCCCAGCACACCAACCTCGACCAGACGATGCTGCTGCGGCTGGTCAACCTGATGCTGGCGCTGAGCCAGTTCGCCGCCGACCCGGCCGTCTGGGCGGTCACCGACGAGGTGGTGGCGCTGGTCGAGGAGCGGCTGCCGGCCGAGAGCCTGCTCTACCGGGACGCGTGGAGCGACGTGGTGCGGCGCGGCGCCGGGCTGGGCGCGCGCCTGCGCGAGGCGGTGGCGGCCGGGAGCGCCGAGCCGTGGGACCTGATGCGGCTCGGGGTGGCGGCGTTCTACGTGGACACCTTGGCCGACTTCCGGCCGTACCTGGCCCGGGCCGCCGAGCGGGAACGGGACACCGGCGCGGCCAGCTCACTGATGATGATCATGCAGTTGGTGATGCTCGACCACCTGGCCGCCGGGCGGTGGGACGATGCGGTCCGTGTCGGCGAGCAGGGGCTCGCGATGACCCGGCAGCATGGGTACGACCTGTTCGGCCAGCAGTTCCGGGTGTTCCTCGGCCTGCTCGCCGCCCAGCGGGGCGACACCCGCACCGCGTACGAGCTGCAGGCCGTGGTGGACGCGTGGGCCCGGCCCCGGCGGGTGGGTTCGCTGCTCCGCTTCGCCGAGGAGATCGGGTTGCAGGCCGCGTTGAGCACCGGCGACTACGAGACCGCCTGGACGTACGCGATCGGGATCACCACGCCGGGGACGTTCCCGCCGTATGCCCAGCTCGCGCCACGGACCCTGCTCGACCTGGTCGAGGCGGCGCTGCACACCGGCCGCGACGAGTTGGCGGCCGCTCATGCGCAGGCTGCCGTACGGAAGAATCTCGCGGACCTCTCCCCCCGCCTCGCCCTGCTGACCGCCGGCGCCGCGGCCATGGTCTCGCCCTCATCGGCGGCGTACGCCGCCGCGGTGAACCTCCCGGCCGGCGCGGACTTCCCGTTCGAACGGGCCCGGATCCGCCTGGCCGAGGGCGCATGGCACCGCCGCCAGCGCCGCCCCACCGAGGCCAAGCTGGCGCTGACCGACGCCCTGACCGCGTTCGAACAGCTGGGCGCGGCGCCGTGGGCCCAGCGCACCCGGCACGAACTGCGGGCCGGCACCCCGCACGGCGGCACCGGCACCGACCGGCTGACCACGCTCACCGCGCAGGAACGGCACATCGCCGAGCTGGCCGCGACCGGCCTGAGCAACAAACAGATCGGCGCCCAGCTGTTCCTCTCGCCCCGCACGGTAGGCGCCCACCTCTACCGCATCTTCCCCAAGCTGGGCATCACGTCCCGAGCCGCCCTCCGCGACGCTTTGGCCCCCACCTGACCCGGTGGTCGGACGGCTGAGGCCGGCTGGCCAGGCGGGGCGCGCGTGGGTCACGGTTCGTCACGCCCGCCACGGTCGGAGGGCGACCGACGCACCCCAGTCGTCGCTACTCCTGGACTGTGATCGCCAGGGCCGGGCAGAGGGCGGCTGCTTCGCGTACCACATCGGTCTGACCGGCATCGGGAGCGGCCGTGAGCAGGACAGCGATCCCGTCCTCGTCCCGTTGGTCGAAGACCTCGGGTGCGGTCATGACGCACTGCCCGGACCCGACGCACTTGTCCTGATCCAGGATGACCCGCACGCCGCTCACCAGGTCACCGGGAGTTCGTAGACGCCGTAGACCGCCCCGTCGTGCTTGAACGGGATGTCCGCCAGCGCGGCCGCCCGGCGCAGGGTCGGGATGCGGCGGTAGAGCGTGCTGTAGACGACCTGCAGTTCCAGGCGGGCCAGCGGCTGGCCGAGGCACTGGTGCACGCCGAACCCGAACGCGACGTGCCGGCGGGCGTCGCGGGTCAGGTCCAGCGTTCCCGGGTCGGTGAACGTGCCGGGGTCGCGGTTGCCGATGTCGTTGGCCAGGATCAGCCCGTCGCCGGCGCGGATGGTGACACCGGCGATCTCGATGTCGTCGAGGGCCACCCGGCGCCGGCCGGTGTGGGTGATGTTCAGGTAGCGCAGCAACTCCTCGACGGCGCCGGCCACGAGTTTCGGGTCGTCGCCGTCGCGCAGCAGGGCCAGCTGATCGGGGTGTTCGAGCAGGGCCAGGGTGCCGAGCGCGATCATGTTGGCGGTGGTCTCGTGCCCGGCGACCAGCAGCAGCACGCCGATCCCGGCGGCGTCGGAGCGCTCCAGCTCACCGGCCTGCACCCGGGTGACCAGTTGTGACAGCAGGTCGTCGCCGGGGTCGGCGGTCTTCTGCGCGAGCAGCCGGTCCAGGTAGTCGTGCAGGGCCCGGAACGACGCACCGCGCTGCTCGGCGGGGACACTGCGGCTGATCAGGTTGCGGCTGTGGCCCTGGAACAGGTCATGATCCGCGTACGGGACGCCGAGCAGCGCGCAGATCACCAGCGACGGCACCGGCAGGGCGAACGCCTCGACCAGGTCGACCGGCTTCGGCCCAGCCACCAGGTCGTCGATCAGATCGTCGACGATCTTCTGCACGGCCGGCCGCAGCGCCTCCACCCGCTTGATCGCGAACGGAGCGGTCACCATGCGGCGCAGCCGGGCGTGCTCCGGGTCGTCCATCAGGATGAAGCCCAGCTTCTGCGTGCCGGTGGGCCGGCCCGGTGCGGGGAACGGATACCCGGGCCGGGTGACGTCGGCGCTGAGCCGCGGGTCGGCCAGCAGACTGCGCTGCTCGGCATAGCGAGTGACCAGCCAGGGCGTGGACCCGTCCCACAGCCGGACCCGGGTCAGCGGGGCCTCGTCCTGGAGCCGGTGCAGCTCCGGGGGCGGATCGAACGGGCAGCCGGCCGCCCGGGCCATCGGGAAAGCGGGAACGGTATCGCTGGTCACTGGGCGGAACCTCCTCGATACAGCCGCGCTGAGGCCTTCGAGCGGATTGGTGCCGTTCCGACCCAGTCAACGCCCGCTCGACCCGTTAAGTCAAGCGCTTGATTTAACGGCGTGGTCCGCCCGGCCCGGCGGAGGGATCATTGCCGGGTGCCGCCTCGTGTTCTCATTGCCGACGACGACCGTGCGATCAGGGAGTCCCTGGCCCGCGCCCTGGAGCTGGAGCGTTATGCCGTGACCACCGTCGCCGACGGGGCGCAGGCGCTGGCCTGTGCCCGGCGGGAGTCGTTCGACGTGCTGCTCTTCGACGTGATGATGCCCGGCCTCGACGGTCTCGCGGTGTGCCGCAGCCTGCGCGCGGCCGGCGACCGTACGCCGGTGCTGATGCTCACCGCGCGGGTGGAGACGCCGGACCGGGTCGCCGGCCTGGACGCCTCGTTACCGCCGCTGTCACAGCCGCCCACGACCACGAGAACTGTCGCCAGAACCGCACTGGAAATCACTTTCGACCGCATGAACCAATGAGCCTTCCTGGTCATTACCCGAGCATCCCGCCCGCGCCATTCCGGCCCAGTATTGCCGAATCAATCGTACGAAAAACGGTTTGTCTGCCTTTTCTTACCGGCTTCTTACCAGCGTTGTGAACAGCGTTATACATAGCGTCCACCCGCCCCCGCCACAGCCCGATCACAGCTTCTGCCGCGGGGCTGATTACAGTGCGCGTCCATGGGACACGTCTTGGCCCGCCTCGCCGGTTATGGCGTGGTGCTGGTGCCGTACGGGCAGTACACGTTCGCGCGGTCGGACGCGGCGCCGCATGCCGTGCTGGTGACGAACTGGCGGGAGGACGGCCCGGCGACGGCGCTCGTCGACCCGGCGGACCCGCAGTCCGCGCCCGGGATCGTCGACGTGGCGCCCGGCCCGGACGTGCTGATCGGCGTCGGCCAGACAGTGACCGACCGCCGCACGATGGGTGACGGCGTGCAGGTGATCGAGGTGACCT
This sequence comes from Actinoplanes awajinensis subsp. mycoplanecinus, assembly GCF_001509495.1. NCBI lineage: Bacteria > Bacillati > Actinomycetota > Actinomycetes > Micromonosporales > Micromonosporaceae > Actinoplanes > Actinoplanes awajinensis. The sequence continues at coordinate 43,907 of NZ_LLZH01000292.1, forward strand.
ACCAGCACGAGGGCGACCCGTGGTGGCAGGCGCACTACCTGCTGCCGCGCCAGAAGGGCCGGGTGCTGGTGTTCACCGCGCAGTCCCGCGAGCCGGGCATCGCCGCCACTCGCGAGGGCCTGGAGTGGATGCTGGCCCTGGACTGACCGGCCTTCCCACCCGCGTCATCCCCGCCGGGGGTCGTCCAGCAACCCGGCGCGCTGGGCGAGCATGGCGGCCTGGACCCGGTTGTCGCATTGGAGTTTGGCGAACACCCGGTACAGGTGGGTCTTGACGGTGCCTTCGGAGACGAACAGCTGCCGGCCGATCTCGGCGTTGGACAGGCCCTGCGCCAGCAGCACCAGGACCTCGGTCTCCCGGTCGCTGAGCAGTCCGACCTTGGCCAGATCCTCCTCCGGTCGCGCGGTCGCCACGGGGAGCCGGTCGAGAACCTGCCGGGTGACTTTCGGCGACAGGTAGGCGTTGCCGGCCGCGGCGGCGCGGACCGCGTACGCGAGTTCGTCGCCGGCTGATTCCTTGAGCAGGAAACCTGCCGCGCCGGCGTCGAGGGCCCGGGCGACGTACGCGTCCTCGCCGAAGGTCGTCAGCACCAGGACCCGTACCGCGGGTGTCAGCCGGCGGATCTCCTGGAGGGCGGCGAGGCCGTCCATGACCGGCATCTGGATGTCGAGCAACGCCACGTCCGGCCGGTGCCGCAGGACCAGGTCCACTGCGGCCCGGCCGTCGGCGGCCTGCGCGATCAGTGCGATGTCGGTGGCCGGGCGCAGCACCGCCTCGATCGCGGTCCGGATCAGTGCCTCGTCGTCGGCCAGCACGACCCGCAGGGTCTCGCTCATGGTGTCGTCTTCCGCTGTCGTCGGTTCATCGGGGCAGGTCAGTCGAAGCTCTGTTTGTCGACGAGAACGCCGTCGCGGAAGCAGAACCGGTAGTACAGGTTGCCGGTGTCGGTGGCGAGCTGGTCGAGCAGCGACGCCTGATAGTCGACGCAGGTGGCGCCGGGCACCGACCGGCCGCCGTCCGCGTCGGTGACCCCGGCGTCCGGGTCCGGCAGCAGCGCGCGGACCTCGCGTTCCGGCTGCCCGACGCGGGCGGCGTCGTAGACCTTCCGGTCGACTTCGACGAACGTCGTGGTGACCCAGACACCGGCCGCGCACAGCACCAGGGAACCGGCGATGGACAGCGTGGTGGCGACGAGGGCGAACCGGGATCGGCGGCGGTCGCGGTCCATCACCGTCGCGAAGTCGGCGCCGGCCGCGACGTCCGGCAGCCGGCGCTGGTCCGCGACCGGTGGTGCCGGGTTCTCGCTGAGGTAGGGCAGCGTGGCCGCCAGCCGGAACCCGCCGTCCGGGGTCGCCCCGGTGTAGAGCATCCCGCCGGCGACCCGGACCCGTTCGGCCAGCCCCAGCAACCCCTGCCCGGAGGTGGGATGTGTCGTCCGGTGCCCGGCGGTGTTCGTCACCCCGGCGACCAGGGCGTCCTCGTCGTAGCGCAGCAGCAGCACGATCCGGCCGCCCTGTGCGTGCCGCAGCGCGTTGGTCAGACCCTCCTGGATCACCCGGTACGCCGCGTGTTCGGTGAGCGCCGCCAGTGGCCGGGGCTCGCCGTCGCGCTCCACGCTCACCTGCGCCCCGGTCGCACGGGCCTGCCCGGCCACCTCGTCGAGGCCGGTCAGCGGTCGTACCGAGGACTGCGTGTCGTCCTGCCCGAGCAGGCCGAGGATCTGCCGCAGCTCGGTCATCGCCCCGGACGCCGTCTGCCGGACCAGCTCGGCGGTCTCCGAACGCTCGTCGTCACCGGCCGGGCGCAGCATCCCGGCGTACAGCGAGATCAGGGTCAGTTTGTGCCCCAGCGAGTCGTGCAGGTCCCGGGCGATCCGGGTCCGCTCCCGGGCCTGCGCCTGCCGGGCGACCTCGGCCTGCTCCCGGTGCAGCTGCAGGTTGCGCCGGTGCATGGCTCCCAGCAGGACCCGCCGCCGGCGCACCAGCCGGGCCACACCGGCCGGGAGCACCGCCAGCACGGCGAACCAGCCGGTGAACACCACACCCCACGCCAGGTCGAGCGACTGCTCGCCGAGCACGGCGCCCAGGTAGCAGAGCCACGCCGCGAGCAGGGCCGCCGCCACCTGCCACCACCGGGCGACGCGATAGGCCAGCGACGCGCTCAGCACCACCAGCAACACGTCGTGCTGCCCACCGGTGGCCAGGCCGACGAGGGCCGCGGCGACGTAGGCGACCAGCGGGTACGTCAGCCGCAGCACCATGATGACCGGTGTGGACAGCCCGACGAGCCACGGCGCCGGCGGGAACCGGTCGGCAGCGACCGCCGTGACCGTGACCACGACGGTCACCAGCACCGTCAGGCAGATCTCGTAGGTCAGCCGCCACGCCCCGGCCCGGCCGATCACTTCGCGCCAGCGGGCCGGCCATCGCACGGTCATCCGTGTCACCCTCACCTCGATCGTCGGCCCGACGAGGATAGCCATGACGGTCGTCCGTGCCGCCGGCGGAGCTGGGTGCGCACGTCCTTGACGAGCGCGTACCCGGCATAGATCGCCGTCAGGCCCAGGAAGAACGCGAGCCAATAGCGCCGCTCGGTCAGCAGGATGTCGATGAGCAGTCCCGTGGCGATCAGCCCGGCGGCGCGCAGGAAGCGCTCGGCCCGGGAAAGGTTCCGCTCGACCCCGTCGATGTTGACGCTCACCGCAGGTTTCCTTTCGTTGGCTTGCCGTGTCATTCGGGGAGGGTCAACGCCTTTTTCTGTACGAGGAGACCGCCCGCGAAACAGAACCGCCACAGGTCCGGCCCACTCGCCTCGATGGGCTTGAGCGTGTAATAGACACACGAGGCCCCGTCCGGCATCCCGGCCCGGCCCGGGTCCTCGCCGTAGACGTCCTCGTCGGGCATCGGGTCGATCGGGTCGGGCAGCGCTGCCCGTACCGCCGGTTCCGGGGCGCCGGCTTTCTGCGCGTCGAACTGCCGTTTCGTGATCCCGGCATCGAGCAGGTCCTTGCCCGTCGTCCAGGCCCGATAGCCGGTCAATCCGATGCCGCCGCACAGGACAGCGATCACGATGGCGAGAACGATGACGACTTTCCGCATGGCCATTCCTCCGACGTGGTGGGGATGACCAGAAGCTTCGCCGGAAACGGCAGCCGGGTCGTCAGTGCTTCGTCGGATCCCGGCGGCCGTCCACTACGACGAAAGTGATACCGGTGGCCAGCCGATCAGGCGGGCGAGTTCGGCGGCGGAGTGGTCGTCCGTGTCGACTCGCATGTCGCCGAGGCCGGCTCCCTCCAGCGCCTCCGCCTCGGTCACCGCCGCTGCGTGGGCCTTTGTGAGGACGAGTTCGGGCTGGCCCCGCAACACGTCACCGGCGATCGGCGGGCCCTCGCCCCTCCCCCGTCGCCGGATGCGGTCGCCCAGCCGTTCCGGGCTCGCGTGCAGCCGGCAGAGCGTGACCTCGGCCGGGGCGAGCGCCTCGGTGTAGCGCCGGACCTGGCTCGGCTGGTCCACGGTGCCGACCACGACCAGGCGCTGTGCCCCGTACCCATGGAAGTTGATCCACACCGCGGCGAGATTCGCGGCCTGGAGCCGGTGACGGTCCGGCCCGGCGTGCAGGAAGCCGATCTGCTGCAGATCCACGAAACCGGTCGTGTGGCCGGCCTGCCGGGACAGCTGGGCGATCTCCCAGCCGACCGTCGACTTGCCGACGGCCGCCGGGCCGCAGATCCAGAGGATCTCGCCGGGCGCGGAGACCGTTCCCGGCCAGGGACCCGCCGGCCGCCCGGCATGCCTCCCCATCGGTCGCGGACGATGTCGAGGACGTCGGCGGGGGTGCGCGCGGTGGTGTCCAGGCACGGGTACGGCAGGCCGGTGCGGTCGAGCACGATGGCCTCACGCAGCGCCGCTTCCCGATCCTCGGCCGGGTTGGCCCGCAACTCCAGGCGGCGGCGCAGCTCCGGCTGGTCGCAGCGCAGCCGCAGCACGGTGAGCGCCGCATGCGGCAGGTGTTCGGTGTGGATGCCGCGGCGGGAGTCGATGTATCCGGAAACGATCAGGCAGCTGGCGCCGGCGGCGCGGAAGTTGGCCACGACGCGGCCCAGGATGCGCGCCTCCAGCACGGTGCGGCCGGGGTCGGCCGGGATCTCCGGGTAGCACATGCCGATCTGGTCGATGTCGACGTGCCCGGCACCGGGCATCCCGGCGAACAACTCCCAGGCGGCGGTGGACTTCCCCACGCCGGCGGGGCCGCACAACCAGAGCACGGGAAGGAGATCGGGCACCGTCGCAGCCTCGCGCGCCGCCGCGACACCGGCAACCACATTTCTGGTACGCCTACGTGCCGGCCGGGTGCGAGTCGGCGGGGGCACCACGATGCGCGCGACCGGCCGTGCTGCGGCTGCGGCGACCGGCCGTCAACCGCCAGGCCAGCTGGGTCAGCAGGGCGCCCGCGAGTGCCGTGCCGAACGCGGCCGGGATGCCGATCGGCACTGGCCGCAGGCGCAGCAGCACCTGACAACCTGATGCTGCGGACTCGCCGAACGGCACTCAGCCCGGGAGGTGGGGGCGCAACCCGTCCAGCACGATGGCGCGTAGCCGGGGTGCCCGGGTGTGCTGTTCCTCCGGGGTCACCCGGGACAGGTAGCCGATGAGCAGGACGATGTCGCGCGCGTCGACGTCGTCACGCACTGTCCTGGCCGCCCGGCCCGCGGCCAGGAGCAGGCCGACCGCCTCGTTGATCCGGCGGTGGCTGTGCTCGCTCACATCGGTGCGCATCGCGGCCTCGACCGAGGCGAACACTCCGCGTTTCACCCACGCGTACTCCTCAACCCGTTCCAGCCATCTCTCCAGCGCCTCGGCGGCCGGCAGGTCGCGTACGAGCACCTCGGCGGCGTCGCACATCTCGTCGACGTCGCGCCGGTAGACCTCCAGCAGCAGGGCGTCACGCGTCGGGAAGTGCCGGTACAGCGTTCCCTGGCCGACGCCGGCCGCTTTCGCGATCTCGTTCAGCCGGATCTCCTCCACGGTGGCGGCGCGGCTGACCACTTCCTTCGCGACCTGCAGGATCCGGGCCCGGTTCTCTGCCGCGTCGGCGCGCAGCGGCGTCATCGGGCCCTCCTTCACTGGCATAAGCGGACACGTGTCCGCTAGAGTGGAGACGCAAGCGGACATCTGTCCGCTTCCTTCTCGAGGAGAATACGCGATGACTTCGATCCTGGACGTATGGCCCGCCCGCGTGGTGGTCATCACCGGCGCCAGCAGCGGCATCGGAGAGGCGACCGCCCGCGACATCGCCGGCCGCGGTGCCGCCGTGGTGCTCGGCGCCCGACGCCTCGACCGGCTGGAGAAGCTGGCCGCCGAGATCCGCGATCACGGCGGCCGGGCCACCGCGATACCCGTCGACGTCACCTCGCGGGACGACATGACCGCACTGGTCGCCCAGGCGGTCGACGAGTTCGGCCGGCTCGACGTGCTGGTGAGCAATGCGGGCATCGCCCGGCTCAGCCCGATCGCCGACCTGGACGTCGATGCCTGGAACGCGATGATCGACATCAACGTCCGTGGTGTGCTCAACGGGCTCGCTGCCGCCATGCCGGTCTTCCAGCGGCAGCAGCGCGGCCACTTCGTCACCACGGTCTCCACGTCCGGCTTGAAGATCGTGCCGACCCAAGCGGTGTACGCCGGGACGAAGAACGCCGTGCGCACCCTCCTGGAAGGACTACGTCAGGAGTCGACCTCCGGCTGGCTGCGGACGACCTCGGTCTCGCCGGGCTACGTGCGCACCGAGCTGGCCGATCACGTCGACGACCCGCAGCTGCGCGAACAGACGCGCAAGAACATGGCGGAGTTCGCCATCAGCCCCGAGGCGGTCGCTCGCGCCATCGCTTTCGCGATCGAGCAACCCGACGATGTCGAGATCGGCGACATCACCATCCGCCCGACCGCGCAAGGTTAGTCCGCAGGCCCGGGTTGGCCTCACCGCCGCCCTCGGGGACGAGCCCGCCGCGCACGTTCTGCGGTCCTGTTCCTGGCGGTCTCCCGGCGGTCTCCCGGGTTGTGATCACGCGTCCGCGGCGCGCCGGCGCTCCACGAAGGCGCGGGCCTTGGCCCGGTTGCCGCAGACCCGCATCGTGCACCAGCGGCGCGTGCCCTTGGCCGACGAGTCCCAGAAGACCCAGGCGCAGTCGCCGGCCGGGCACTGCCGCATCCGGGTCCAGGCCCCGGTGAGCAGCCCGGTGGCGTAGCCCGCGACGACCGTGCCCAGCCCCGCCATCACCGGCCCGTCGTGGGTGCCGGCGAGCGTCCCGGCACCCGGCGACACGACGAGGGGGAACGCCCGCAGCACCACGGCGAGATCGTCACCATCGGCCGGCACACCGTTGTTGGCCAGGGTCATCTCCCGCAGGCCGGCGCGCAGCCGACCCGCCAGGGCGAACTCGTCCGCCGTCACGGTGACCCCGGCCGCCAGCAGCCCGGCCCCGGTCATCCACGCCGCGAGCGCCGCCGGGCCCTCGGCCCACTGATCGGTCCCGAGCTCGACGTCCATCGAGTTGACGAACGCGAGCACCGGGCCGAGCTCGGCCGGAAGCGGATGCGGTCCGCTCATCGACGACCTCCTGCCGCTTGACACCGCCACATTACTGCTGAAGCGTGCTAACTGGTTAGCGCGTGTCACCGGTTAGTACTGGAGGGCCGATGTCGTCACCACCCGCGACGGCCGTCGTTGTGGCGCCACCGCGCCGCAACGAGTGGATCCTGATCGCGTTCACGATCCTCACGAACCTCGCCGACGCGGTCATGAAGATCGCGTTGCCGCTGCTGGCCGTCCGCCTGACCGACTCACCGGCCCTGGTCGCCGCCGTGGCCGTGCTGATGACGCTGCCGTGGCTGACCACCGCGCTGCACATCGGCGTGCTCGTCGACCGCTGGAACCGGCGCAACCTGATGATCGGCGCGGAAGTCACCCGGATCGCCGCGATGGCAGTCCTGCTGGTCACGGTGCTCACCGGCACCGCCAGCCTGCCGCTGATCTACGTGGTCGCCTTCGGGCTGGGCGTCGCCGAGGTCATCGCGCTCACCTCGGCCGCCTCGATCGTGCCGTCCGCCGTGCCGCGGGCCCGCTGGCAGACCGTCACCGCGCGGGTCACCGCGATGGAGTACCTCTGCAACGGCTTCCTCGGCGCCCCGCTCGGCGGGTTCCTGGTCGCCGCGGGCTTCGCGCTCGCGCTCGGCGCCACCGGCCTGGTCTACGTGCTCGGCGCGGTGCTGCTCCTGCTGCTGGCCGGCCAGTTCGCGCCCGGTGCCGGGCAGGAGCGCCGGTCCGTCGGTGTCGAGATCACGGACGGCCTGCGGTTCCTCTGGCGCACCCCGCTGCTGCGCACCATGGCGTTGCTCATCGCGGTCATGGCCGGTTGCTGGAGCGCGTGGCTTGCCATCATTCCGGTGTACGCGGTGTCGGGCCCGCTCGCGCTCAGCGAGAGCCAGTTCGGGCTGCTGATGACCGCGATGGGCGCCGGCGGTGTCGTCGGCACCCTGCTCGTGGGCCCGGTCAACCGGCTGCTCGGCCGGTTCAACGCCGCGAGCCGCCTGGTCGGGTGGGGCCTGACCCCGGTGGCCGCCTTGATCGCCGGTGTCCTGGCCCAGACGGTCGGCTACCGCGTCGCGTTCGGCGTCTTCGCCGCGGTGTGCCTCTGCCTGGTCGTCCCGTACCTCAAGGTGGTCACCGGCGCGGCGCTCACGATCGCCGACCAGCGGTAGGCCTCTGTCCTCAGCCCAGCGCGGACGCGCCCCACCCGGTCGGATCGTCACCGCGGGGCACCATCATCAAAGCCTGCCATCGTACGAGGATGTCCAGCCAGGCCGCGTCGTCAGCCGTCAACGGGCACACCGACTCGTAGCCGGCGAAGAACTCCGCGCGGACCTCGGCCGAGACCGGACCCCAATCGTGGTATCGGGTGCCGAGCAGCACCGCGGCGCGGGCCAGCTCGACGAGCGGGTGGTCGTGCCGGGCCTCCTCGAAGTCGAGGACCGCGGCCACCTCGTCACCCGCACACAGGACGTTGGCGGAGCGGAAGTCGAAGTGGACCAGCTGCCCCGCAAGCCGGTCGGGCGGCGCGGCGGCGGCCCGCGCGCGGAGCATGTCACGGGCCTGCACCGGCAGGTGCCCGGCGTCGCCGTCGAGCCAGCCGACGACCCGCTCCCCCAGCCCTTTGCGCACCGCGGTGATTTTTCCAAGCTTTTCAGCGTACGGACAAACCGCGAGCACGGCCTGCAACCTGGCCACCATCGCGCCCGCCGCCCGTACCAGAACGGGGTTGGCGATGTCGAGCAGGTCGCCCGCCATCTCGTGCTGCAGGCCCACCGAGACCCCGTCCACCTCGACCTGCAGGCGCCCGTCCCGCGCGGGAACCGGCGCCGACACCGGCACATCCTGACCGCGAAGCCAGCTCGTGACGCGCGCAACCTCCGCCAGACGCGCGAACCGGGCGGGCGCCACCGACCATTTCGCGAGCATCCGCCCGCCCGGCGTCCCCACCCAGGCGAGCGCATTGCCGCCACTCATCACGATCCGCTCACAGGAGTCAACGCGGACACCCCAGTGCTGATCCAGCAGCTCAGCAACCCACCGCCCAGCCGCTTCCCCGCTTCGGAAGCCGAACCGCCCGCTGAGCGCCGCGCGAGCATCACCCGGCTCCCACAACATCTCCACCACCGGCACCAGCGATGCGACCATGCGCCGCATCCCACCACAGCGTCGGCCGATCCCGCTCGCCGCACGCCGGATGTGAAGGTTCCGGGGAGAGTCGAACCACCCTCTTCCCCAGCCGCCTCACCTCCCACAAGATCATTTCGAGATGGGGAGGGCCGGGATGTCGAAGCGGTGGGATCGGATCCGTCACGACGAGCAGATCAGCGCGACACGTGCCCGGCCGTGGCGTGGGGTGCTGGCGCTCGTCGGTGTGCTCCTGGTCGTCGCGGGACTGGTCGCCGTCGCGGGCCTCAAGGTTGTCGCCTTCGCGCTGGAGCCCGTCACCTCGCCGGCCGCGGCGCCACCGGAGGCAGACTTCTTCGGCACCTGGTGCTCGCCGCACGGTGACCGGCTCGTGCTCACCGAGGGCCGCGTCACGGTCGACCCGATGTCGCCGATCCTGGCCCGCCAGGTGGCGTTTCTCGTCCCCACCCCGAAACCGGGGAGGTCGCCGCGGTGGAACGACCCGCCGGCCACCACGGCGGCCGGCAGCTGGGGCGTGTCCGTACTGGGAGCCGACCTGATGTCCGGACAGGTGGTGACGCTGGAGATGGAGATGGACAACATCGGCCCGGACACCGTCATCAGCGACGTCCTGGAGTTCGACGTCTACGAACGAGATGACGGGTGGGCTTTCTCGTTACCCTTAAAACCCCGCAACTCCGGCGATTTGCCATTCACCAAATGCCCGGCCGCACAAGGGTGATCTTGGCGATGCCGAATTCCTCGCGCAGTCCCTATGATCGCGTGGCAGTTCATGGGAACAGTTCATTCAGGGAGCGCGGAACGGCATGGCCGACGAGATCAAGTATGAGTACAACACCGTGCGGACGGTTCGCGGCACCGACGGCCTGGTGATCTCGAAAATGCAGAAGGATGGCTGGGAGCTGGTGGAACAGTCCCAGGGCACGCTGCGCTCCACCCTCAACTTCCGACGCCCGAAAAAGGCGGTGCCGAAGCTCCTGGTCGGCGCGGCGGTCGGCGGTGCCGTGGTCCTGGCCCTTGTCATCGGACTTGCCGCGGCCTTCAGTGACGAAAACGAAAAGAAGGACGAGCCGAACAAAACGGCGGCCGCTGCAAGCGAAAAGTCGTCCGCTGGGCCGACTACGACTCCGTCCGCGACCGAGTCGGCCGCCGCCAAGGTGATCACACCGCAGAACAACCCCGAATTCGCGGCACTGCTGAAGCTGGACTACTGCGACGACGCCAACGCGAAGTTCGCCACCAGCCACGAGGGCCAGACCATCGCCTTCAACGGCTCGATCGTGAACATGGCGCGCCACGGCGACTACAACACCCGTTACGACTTCCTGCTGGGCCCCGGCGACAAGGGACCGCAGACGACGGCCGGACCGGCCTTCAAGTACGAGGACGTCAACATCCTCGACTTGAACCTGACCGGCACGAGCATTCCCGCCACCGTGGGCGAGGGCGACAAGTTCCGCTTCGTCGCCGAGGTGGTCGAGTTCAACGCGGCGCAGTGCCTTTTCCATCTCCACCCGGTGTCGACGGAAGTTCGATAGCGGTCCGCTGTCCGCGAACACCGGAACGGTGCCCGCGACGGGGTGATGGACTCCGGTACATGGACATGCTGACACGGGTGGTGGCTGCGGCCGTAGGAGTCATTGCCGGCGCGGGGTTCGGGGTCTGCCCGGCGCCGGCCGTCGCCGCTGACTGCCAACCCGGGGACTGCGTCACTCCCGGCGCCGCCGACGCGGTCCGCCAGCCGATTCCCTACATCTATGTCGGCGTGTCGAAGTATCCATGCGGAGCACTGCAGTCGCGGCAGGTCGACCGGACGGAGGTTGCTCTGTCCGTGTCGAACCGCAGCCGGGTGCCGCTCATTCTCTACTGGCGCACCACGCTCGGGAGCCGGGACTCGGCTCGCGCGCTCCCGCCGGGCAGCAGCGTCAGCTACACCAGCTATCGGGGGCATGCCTGGGAGGTCGCGTCCAGCACCGGCACGTGTCTCTCCCAATTCGTCATCACCGACGATTCCACCAGGGCTGTCATCACCTACAGCTGAAGCCGGGCGTCACCGGGCCCCGAACGGCTTGCGGACCTTGCTGCGCCCATTGGCCGAGGGGGCAGCCCCGGCAGCGGGCGGCGCCTCGATCCGGTAGCCGATCACGTGCTCGATCGGTCTCCAGAGGTCCCCGCCGAGGTTCACCTGGTATCCCCCGGCGGTCACCCGCGAGAGCCCGGTCACACGCTGCGGATCCAGCAGGTCCTGGCACTGCACGAACACCGGCCGGCCGCCCGACAGGGCCGCGGTGAGTTCAGCGGCCAGCGCCTGCCCCTTCGCCTGGCCGGGAAGAGTGGCCGTCCCTGTCAGGAACGCCGCGGCCACCTCGGCGCGACCCGAGTTGCGCGCGGCCGTGGCGACCCCGCGCGCTTCCAGGTCACCCTTGATGAGCAGCGCGGCAGACAGCAACGCGGACGCGGTGACCACCGCCCCGCCGGCGACGAGCGCGACGATCAGCGGTTCACCCAGCGCCTCCCGCACGGCCGTGATCGCCCCCGCCGTCGTACCGAGGACCGCCGCCACACCCCCGGCCCCGGCGACCCATCGCGTCAGCCGGGCCCACCAGCGGGTGATCCCCATCGCCCCGGACCTGATGACCTGGATCGAACCCGGAGTGTCCTTGTTCCACTCGTTGGTGGCGGCCTGCGCGCGCTGCTCGTCGGTGCCGAGCAGTTGCAGGCCGATGAGCAGGTCCTGCAGTTTCACGTTCGCTGTCAGGTCCGCAGCGGGCACCGCCCATTCCAACGGTCGCAGCATCTCCTCCGCGCCCACCGGTTTCTCCGCCATGACCACACCCCCTTTCGCCGCACCGGCGATGGCGAGCCGACCGGTCCGCCATCACTGCGACATCACCACCGGGCAGTCCCACTCACAAGCGAGCCCGTGACCCCGAACCTGTCGAATCGAGGACACGTCCCGCACCTGGTTGAGTCTGGGAATGGTTCTGCTGGGCTTGGGTACGGCTCTGCCGGTACTCAAGTGCCTCCGGAACCTCCTCGTACTGCAGAAGGCTCCCGGTCAGTTCCATCAGGTGTTGCTTAGCCTCGGCCGGAGTCGCGTAGAAGAATTCGCGCCGTTGGTTGACCAGGTTGACCCGCCGGTCAGCGAGCCTCGCGTGCATCTGCGCCTCGATGCTGACCGCGTCGTCGGCGAAGAACAGCGCGTGCACGTCGAAGGTGAACGGCACCGAGGCGTCGCCGAGTTCACGCACCCGGTCCATCGGGTCGAGGCGGCGGGTCATTCCCACCTTCACCATCTGCTCCCCGAAGGCGCCGAGGTTCGAGATGACGTACACATAACCGGCCCGGACGTTGGCGGCCCGGTAGTCGACGTCCTGGATCGCGGTGTCGATCTGAGCGAGCCGTTCCTGCAACTGCGCCGCGCCCGCGGTGTCGCCCGCGGTCTGCAGGGCGGCCAAGGCGTTGGCATAGTGCTGGCGTTCCTTGTCCAGGCGCGCCCGTTCCCGTTCGATCTCCTGCTGAAGCCGCCGTTCCTCGCGCAGCCGGGCCTTCTCCTCGCGGTCCCGCTCCTTTTCCTCCGCCAGTTTCTCCTGGTAGTCGCCGGTGAGGCCGAGCTCCCGGATACGCAGGCGGTGGTATTCCTCAGCGATACGGATGTCCATCGTCTTACCCAGGCGGACGATGGTGGCGGCCACCTTGCCCAGTCGTTCGACGGCGGCCGGCAATTTGTACGGCTTCAGCGTCCGGACCAGGTTGTCGGCCTCGGCGTTGTAGGCACGCAGCATCAACTTCGCATAGTCGCGCAGCATGGTGCGCCCCTGCGCGGTCGAACCGTTGACCGTCCAGCCGACAGCGGTGTGTACCGCTCCCCCATCCGTCTTCACCAGGCTCTTGATCTGTTCCTGCAGACCGGCGAGGGCGACCTGGTAGGCGACCGCGTCATGGAGCGGATGCTGATACTCGTAGACACCCGCTTCCTGCAGCAGGGCCTTCTCCTCGGTCACCAGGACCTGCTGCCGCAGCTCCGCCAACCGATGTTGCAGGTTCGTGTGTTCGGCGAGGCCCTTGGCGGCCTTTTCCGCGGTCTCCCGCTCCAGTTGCGCGCGGTATTCCTCCAGTTTCTGGACCCCGAGGATCCCGAGCCGATCCATCTCGGCGCGGAGACGCTCCAGCTCCGCGCGCAGCTGGGTCACCTCGGTCGCTGACCGGTCCTTCTCGGCGCGGAGAGTTTCGAGGTACGCGTGCAACTGCGTCACCTCGGCCGCCAGCTCGCGCGCCTTGGTGCGGGCGCCGAACAGCGGGATCTTCGCAGCGGAGGCGGCCGGCGCGGGCACCACCACCGGCGGCGGCGCGGGCACCACCACCGGCGGCGCGGGCCTCGGCGGCGCGACCACCGGTGGCGAGACGAGAACCGGTTCCGCAGAGCGCCGCGGGGCCGGAACCGGCGTGGCCCTGACCGTCTCAACACCGGGTTCCCTGGACGGGGCCACCGGAATCGCTGCCGCTACCGGCGGGACGACGGCCGCCGCCGCGCCGGTGCCGAGCCAGCTGTCGGGCAGATCGTGCGCCCGGGCCGTGTACAGCACGACCTCCGCCTTGATCCGGTTGCCCTTGACGATCGCCCGAGCCGCCGTGGCCAGCTCACTCTCGCCGAGGTGCCGGATCGCGGCCAGCATGTCCCCACTCATCTTCGGGCTGAGTTGGCCGACCCGATCGCCCTGGATCCGCACCTCGACAACGGTGCGGGAGCTGCGCGGCAACTGCTCGGTCACCTCGTGCAGGGTCACATGCACCCAGCATTCGCCTTCCGGACGAAGCCACGGCACCAGGGTGTCCAGGTGCTTCTCCTCGCCGGTGACCTGAATGGCCGCACCCACAGGCAGCAGCCGATACGGTACGGCCGGCGGCGGGTTCGCGGGCACCAGCAGGTGCGGTTCGGCCAGTTCGAGCCGTACGGCGGCATGAAACCCGTTCTGACGCGAGCCCGCAGCCCAGATGGTCGCCGACACCTGCGGCGTCCAACCTCGCGTGACCAGCGGCATCAGGATCGGGAAGTATCGGGCCGCGTCCTGCCGGGACAGGTAGCCGATCTGCCCGGAACCGGCCCAAACGCCGACCGCGTTTCGATCATGCTGGTTCAACGGCTCCGGAAGCAGACTCACCGTCGCCTTCGTCTCGGCGCCGTCGGCGGGGAGACTCGCGCCGAACAGTGCTTTGATCGACTTCGCGTAGAACTGTTCGCCGACGACTTCGGTAGAGGCCCAGCCGCGCTGGCCCCAAAGATCAAACGGTACCGACATGGCCGACACGGTAAGACGATTCAGTGATCACATCTGCGATCGACGCTCCCACGAAACTCCTGCTCTGACCGCCCGGTCGGTCAGGACATTGGGGAGGAACAAACGGTAGACGAAAGGTGACCGGCCCGATACAACCCGCGGCCATAATCCCGCAAATACCGATAGCCCCGCCGCACCCCGACGGTTCTCCCCTGTCGAATGCACCGCGGATTACGAGTTGTATCGAATCAGGACCGGGTCCTCGCCGATGGTCAGCGGAGAGCCGCCGGACACCGGTGCCGACGTGCCGTCCAGGTGCTGGACGGAGACCATGTCGACCGCGGCGGTGAGGCTCGCGGCGCCCTCGTGCGTCCACATGATGGCGGCCTGGGTGCGGTGCGTGCCGGCGGGCAGCGTGAACCGGCACTGCCAGGCGTTCGGCGGCAGATCGATGGCCGGGCCGTGGCCGCACGAGTAGACCTGGGCCCCCGCCAGCCACCGTTGCACCGTCGCGATGGCCTGCGCCGCCGGTGTCGGGGACCCACCGTCGACCTGCAGCACGATCGGGACCTTCGCGCCGCCCCAGTTGTACAGGTACATCCGCTCGAGGAAGGTCTTCCGCGCCAGCAGGCCGACCAGGTAGAAGCGCACCGCATAGTTGCGGGCGGTGGCCTCGTCGAGCCGGCCCTGCAGCGGGATCGTGTACGTCGTCCCGGTGTTCCAGATCCGTGGATGCACGCCGACCGTGTGCAGGATCTCGTCCACGACGGTGGTCAGCTGCAGCATCGTCTCGGGCGGGTCGGCGGCACTGCGCTGGTAGAGCTTGATGCCGGCGACGTCGCAGTGGTCGTACCCGCCCAGCTCGGCAAACCGGCGCAGCAGCTGCCGGCCCTCGGCGGTCCACAGGTTTCCCATGCCGGGGCAGACGACAGTGGCGCGCGGATCCGTACGCTTAATGATCTTGTTGGCCCGGCGGGTCATGTCGACGAGGTTCTCCACGCTGCCGCTGTAGAAGCGCCGGTCGGTGGCGAGCACCCACAGTTCGTACGCCTCGATCCGGCCGGCGAACCGGTGCACCAGCGCGGAGACGAAAGCGTCCCAGCGCGCCGGGTCGTCGGGCGGCGCCGCCCGGGCATCTTCGGGGTAGGGCGCCCGCGGCCCGGCCGGCGCGGCCCAGCCCGGCGTGCCACCGAGCACGAACAGCACCGGCAGCGACGCGGCCTCGGCACCCTCGACCTGCCGGTCGAGCAGCGTCCAGTCGAAACGGCCGGGCTCCGGCTGGAGCGCGGCCCACAGCGTCCCGCTGTCCCACAGCCGTACCGCGCCGACCGGGAAGCCGGGCATGTGCCCGGTCTTGCTGTTGATCGTCACGCCGAACAACGGGCCGCCGACCGGTTCGGCCGGCAGCGTCCAGGTCGGCCCACTGATCCACTGGGCCTTCGCGGTCTCGGCCGCCGCGCCGCGGCCGGCGGTGCCGCGCTGTCCGTTGAGCACGACGACGAGGCCGAGCAGCATGATCAGGCTCAGGACCATCGGGAGGCGGCGCGACCGGCGCGCTGCGGGCCGCGCCGGGAGGGGGTCACGATCGGCGGGCGGCACGTCACCGTCCGCACGATGGTGCGCGACTGCGGTGGGGACTGCATCGGTACGCGCCGCTGCCCGCGACCACAGCTGGAACAGTTGCTCGAGCTCGGATCGACCGGCGCCGGTGGCCCGGCCGATCCGTTCGACGGTGCCGAAGTCGGCCGGGGTGGAGCTGCCCGCGCAGTACCGGTGGACGGCCGACTTGCTCAGGTACGTGCGGCTGCCGAGCGTCTGGTAGCTGAGGCCGGAGTGTTCCTTGAGCCGGGTCAGCATCCGCCCGAGTTCCGCACCGGGATCGCTCGCCGCCATCGTTCGCCTCCGCCCCGACCGCTGCTGCGCGGATGACCCGCCCGAGCGTCGCACCGCGCAACGCCCGAACCTATCGCCCATTGACACGCATCCCTGTCCGGTTACGGACTGCACCCCGCGGCCGGAGGCCGGGACGGCGTCCCAGACCGCCACGTCGTAACTGGTCAGAGGCGCCTTTTCGTCCCAGCGTCCCATTCGCCGGCGGAAGCCTTGTCCGGCGTCCGACCCCGCCACACCGTGGATCCAGGCAGGTGCTCAGGGCCCGGCGGGGCCGGCAACCGGGGCACCGGAGAACGGGGGAAACGATGAAGAGACTCATCGCTTTGGCGACGTTGCTCGCCGCACTGGTGGCGTTCGCGCCGACGCCGGGGCACGCCGCCGTGCCGCGCGACGCGGCGTCGCCGGTGTCGGCAGCCGCGGCACGAGGAACGTGCACGACGGTGGGGTGCGGCGGCGAGGTCACCAACCACTCGCAGCACTACATCCGGATCAGCAACAACTGGTGCTTCGACTCGGGCGCCAACTACTACGGTGACCGCCTGTACCCGTGTTATCCCTGGCAGAACTGGGACCGCAGCGACCTCTACCCGGCGGACATGTGGCTTACCCAGAACCAGTACTCCGGCAACTACGTGAAGTACCGCGACACCGACGCGTTCATGGCGTCGGCCGGCTGCACCACGGTGGTCAACAAGTGGATCGGCCCGGCGCTGCTCGGCCGGTACGAGTACAACCGCCACAACACGACAAGCGCCTGGATCAAGGTGAACGACGCGCAGTTCATCGACGTCCTGCAGATCACCTGCTGACGGCGCACCGAGCAGCCGACGCCGCCGGGACATCTCCCGGCGGCGTCGGCCGGCGCTCGACCCGTTGCCGAGCGAGGTCAAAACATCAGCCCGGTGGCAGTTCGCCCAGCATGTCGATCGCGCTCAGCGCGGTCCACCGCGACCCGGGCCGGCCGGTCACCGTCAGCGCGACCGACCCCGCCCCCGGCACCAACCCGTCCAGGGCAACGGCATCAACAGCGCCCGCCAGCATCGTCAACCCGGCACCGGCAACGAACGGGCGATCGCCGCTGGGCCGGGCCGCGGCGGCGCGGATCGCGGCCGGTGACGCCGGGACCTCGGTGCAGGTGCCGTCGGCGTGGGTGACCAGAATGCGATCGGCCCGGGCCGCGGCGTGCCAGGCCAGCGCGTCCAGCACCGTGGCGCGGTGGCCGCCGAGGAAGTGTTCCCGCTGGTCGGCGGCGGCCCGGGCGAGCTGGTCACCGAAGCGGCCCACGTCGTAGTAGTCGGCCGAAGCGGGCAGGGTCAGGTCGGTCCAGAGCAGGTTACGGCGTTCCAGGTCGACGACGAACGGCATCGTCATCCGGGCGTCGCCTCGCAGGTCGAACCGCTGGGCGACGCGGGCGGCGTCGAACTGTTCGCCACCCCGCAACGGCAGCATCAGGCCCGCGATCGCCGCGGTCAGGGCTTCGAACGGAATGCCGTTGAAGCTGAAGATCATCGGTACGGCGTACCGCGCGCCCGCCGCGACCAGCAGGTCGATGTCGAGGTCGAGGTATTCGGTGGCGCCCAGGGGTGCCGGGGCCGACGTCAGGTCACCGGAGTGGATCGCGGCGTCCCCGGCGAACCGCAGGCGTGAGAAGTCGCAGTACCCCGCTCGCCGCCAGTCCGCGCCGAAGAAGGCACACGACAGGTCCAGGTCGACCCGGGTCTTCTCGGGCTCTTCCCAGTGCAGGAAGAGCCGCAGGATCCCGGCCGCCGGCAAGTTTCGCACGCTGCCCCGTGGCCATCCCGCGAGCTGCGCGGACCCGGCCCGCTCCCGCACCGGCGCCGGCACGTCGGCGAGCGCGCCGTCGAGCACCGCCAGGTCGAACCGTGGCAGCGCCGAGGCCCGCCCGGTCAGCTCGTCATCGGCGATCGCCCGCACCGTCGCGGTCACCGGAGCCGGAAGGGCGGCGCGGTTCTCCGGCTCGGTCCAGGTGGTGACGACGCTGCCGCGCGGAAAGAAGATGCGCCGCGGCATGCCGGGCCCGGGCCGCCCGCCGACCAGGCTCAACCCCTCCGAGGGAGCGGCCGGCGGCTCGGCAACGGCCGGGAACAGGGGAGGCTCCGGAACGGCCGAGGGCACGCCGTGCCGGCGCGCGGCGTCGCGCAGCACGTCGTCGAGGCCGGTCACCAGGGGGACGGTGGCCTGGTCACGGGCCCGGCGGGCGGCCAGCGCACCGGCCCGGGACCGCTTGACGACCGCCACGTCCGCCGGCGAAGCCCGCACCGTCGCTGCGCGGTGCGACAGCTGAGCGGCCGCGGCGGCGAGCACGCCGGGTGACACCCGGGGCGCTGTCTCGCGCAGCGCCGAAGTGACCGCTGTCAGCGCGTCGGGTGCGTCCCCGGCCTTGCGCAGCAGGTGGTCGAGACGGCGCCACAGGTCGCCCGGGCGCCGGGTGAGCAGCCGGGCGGCGGAAGGCACGTCACCGCCGGCGAGGGCCCGCTCGACCAGCGACGCGTGACTGCGCAGCCGGATCGAGACGGTGCCGTCCGGGTGGGCCGAGACGTCGAGCTGGTCGCCGGCCTGCTCCACGATGGCCCGGCCGAGGGCGCCGGATCGCGCGGCACGGGTGCCACGCAAGGCCGCGAACGCGACAGCGGCCGCCGGATGGTTCCGCACTGTCTCGTACGGATGAAGCCGCTCCCCCAGCCGCTTCCACACCGTCGCATGGCGCAGCATGTCCTCGGCCGCGTTGACCGCCCCGCGGGAGTCCAGATGAGCCAGCACGGCCCGCCGCAACGCCCGGGGCAGGGCCCGCACCCGCGACGACAGCTCCACCAGCCCGGGATCACCGTCGGAGTAGGCCCACAGCGTCCGGGCCACGTCGGTGACCGTGTCCCAGCGCGCCCCGACGGCGTCGACGACCTGCGGTGACTCCCGCAGCGCCCACGCGAGGACCAGCGCATGGGTCTCCCGGGCGGGTACCACCTCGGGCAGCCAGTCGAGCCGCCCCGGCGCGGTGACCCCGATCAGGGCCTTCAGGTCGGCACGGTCACGCTCGTTCAACGCGCCCGGCCGGGCGATCAGCTGGTCCCGGAGCTCGACCGCGGCCGCGTACGGATCAGTCTCCAGCCCGGCGACCCGGACCGGCAGCAGTTCCTCGCCCAGCGGATTCCCCGGCCGCGACGTCGGCGGCGGCGCGACCGGCGTCAGGTAGGCGTTCCCCGAGGTCAGCCGCCGCCCGCAGATCGGACATCCACTGACCTGCTCCGCGGGGAAGCAGGCCGGGCAGACCGGATGCCCGCACGGGTCCAGCGGCGACCCGATCTCGTCGCGCCCGCACAGCACGCACGGCGCTCCCGGGACCGCGAACAGGTGGGTGAGCAGCCGCCGCACGAACACCGCCGCCGGATCACGGGGCGTGTCCGGAAACGATCGATAGAGCGGGACCAGCGGGCGATCCGCGCCGGTGTCCTCGTCGAGCACCGCGAGCAGCCAGTCGGCCCATCGCACCCGCACCGTCACCGGCAGCCGCGTGGTGGCCTTGCGCAGCTCGTCGTGCATCAGCCAGCCGCGCGCGGCGAGATCGGCTTCGAGGGCGACCGACCACTCGGCCCCGTCCACAGGTGCCTGCCCCGTGCCGATGACGGTGACCCGCCCGGTACGCCGCAGTACGACGGTGGCCAACTGATCCAAAAGTGATCCTCCCGAAAAGGCGGTGGGCGGAGAGAAACGACGCTAAACATTTCGAAAGTGGGAGAGAAGGAAGCACCGTAGGGAGCCGCCCACCGCGTCGCCGATCCTAGAAGGATCTTGGAAAAATCCGCGACCTATTTATCGAACGAACCGCATCTCGGGGTAGCGGGGATCCGCCGCCCGCAGCAGCCGGCCGTCCCCGCCCCGCAGGTGCTGGTCGAAGAAGGCCCGCAGATACGCCCGCTGAATCGCGACCGACCGCTGCGGCTCCAGCGTCCCGACCAGCTCCGCCAGCTGCTCGGGTGTCAGCCCGATGATCGGAGCGGCCTGCGGATAGAACACCACACCGTCGTTGAACGAGCCGTGGGCCGCGCCGCTCAGGGACAGCTCCCGTTTCCAGCCTCGTTGGTTCGCCCAGAACGTGTCCCAGCTGGGGTCCTCGGCGCCGGGACCGTGGTCGCTGCTCAGCAGCAGGAACGGCCGCTCGGAGCCCGCGACGGCGGCGGCGCCGACCAGGGTGCCGTCCAGGTTGACGCCGGCCCTGACCCGCGGGTCGTCGTGCATCACGGCCGCGGTGGTGCTGCCGCCCAGGGAGTGGCCGAACATGCCGACCCGGCTCAGGTCGACGGCGCCGCGCAGTCCGCCGGTGAGCCGGTGGGTGCCGGCGTTGATGGCGGCCAGCTGGTCGAGGACGAACCGGGTGTCGGCCGCGCGGACCGCGGCGACCTGCGCGATGACCTGGTCGTCGATCTCCGGGATGGCGGCGACCTCCACCCGCCCGTCGGGGAACTCCACCTCGCTGGCGTCGTGGGTGTGGTCGATGGTGACCACGACGTACCCGTGGCCGGCCAGGTCCTCGGCCAGAGCCGTGCTGGTGCCGCGGTCGCCCCCGAGACCCGGCGAGTAGAGCAGGACCGGGTGGCCGCCGGTGCGCCGGTCGACCGGCGCGCCGGTCCGGGCGTGCGTGGTGGTGGCGCGCACCAGGTCGGCGGGCAGCCCGAAACTGTCGGCGAAGTGCGGCACCGCGCCCGCCGACAGCCACGGTGCCGCCGGATAGGCGCGGGTGTCCCGTGCCGGGTACCAGATCTGGACCATGAGCTCGCGCGCCGGGTGGGCCGGCACCCACGGGTCGGTGCGCGTGGGGTCGACCAGGTGGAGCGCGACGGTGCCGAGGCAGGCCGGGCCGGTCGGTGCGGGCAGGGTGAACCGGCTGAGGGCCCGGGGCCGGGCGGCGGCGGGCGCGGCCGTGCCGACCAGCCCGAGACCGGAAGTCAGCAGGGCGGCGGCCAGCAGTTCACGGCGGCTCACCGGCAAGGATCGTTTACGCATGCCGATCACCCTGCCCGGCCCCGGCCCGGATGTCGGTGGGGCAGGCAGCCGCTCCGGGGTGGGGTTTTCCTCATCCACAAGCGGAGGACGTCCTCGTGGCCCGCCGCCGCGACGGTGTCTACCTTGTTGACGTGACCTCGACCAAGCGCACTGTGCACGCACTCACCGGGCTGCCGGTCGGCGTGCTGAGCTTCGCGCTCACCGCCGGGCTGCCGATCGGGCTGGGATATTGCGCGGTGTGGAGCCTCATCTACGCGTCGCCTGACGCCTGGGCGCTGACCGCCACGTTCGTCGTGCTCACCGTGCTGGCCCCGGTGCTGGTGGTGCCGGCCGTGCCACGCCTGACCGCCCTGCAGCGCCGGCGGTTCCGGGCCTTGCTCGGCGTCGAGATCCTCCCGGCCCCACCGCGGGGAAGGTGGCGCCAGCTCGCCTATCACGTGCTGGCGCTGTTCATCGGCACCGTCGGCGCCACCGCCACCGCGGCGTGCTGGCTGGCCGGGGCCGGGCTGGGCGCTGCCATCGTCCTCGGGAGGATCAACCCAGCGCTGGGTCTGCTGATCCCGGCGACGCTGCTGGCGGCGCCGTGGGTGGCCCGGGCGGTGGCACACGTCGACACGGCCGCGGTGCGGGCACTGCTCGGCCCGAGCCGCAGCGAGCAGCTTTCCGTGCGCATAGATGTGCTGTCCCGCACCCGCGCCGACATCGTCGCCGCGACCGACGCCGAACGCCGCCGGATCGAGCGTGACCTGCACGACGGCGCCCAGCAACGGCTGGTCTCGCTGGCGATGAACCTGGGCATGGCCCGCGCCAACCTCACCGACACCCCGGAGCCCGCCCGGCAGGCCATCGAGGCCGCGCACGACGAGGCCACCCAGGCCCTGGCCGAGCTGCGCGAGTTCGTCCGCGGCCTGCACCCGGCCGTGCTCAACGACCGCGGGCTGGACGCGGCCCTGTCCGGCATCGTGGCTCGCGCGCCGCTGCCGGTGCGGCTGAACGTCGCCGTGCCGGCGCGCTGCTCGCCGGTCATCGAGGCGATCGCCTACTTCATCGTCGCCGAGGCGCTCACCAACATCGCCAAACACGCCCGCGCCGACCGGGCCGAGATCACCGTCGAGCGGGTCGCCGACCGGCTGCACGTCGTCATCACCGACGACGGCCGCGGCGGCGCGACCCTGGGCACCCATCGGCCGCCGGGCAGCGACGGCACCGGGCTGCACGGCCTCGCGCAGCGCGCCGCGTCGGTCGACGGTACGTTCGCTCTGCACAGCCCGGCCGGCGGGCCGACGAGGATCACTGTGGAGCTGCCGTGCGCATCGTGATCGCCGAGGACTCGGTCCTGCTCCGCGCGGGCCTGACCCGGCTGCTCGCCGACGGCGGGTTCGACGTCGTCGAGGCGGTGGCCGACGCCGAGCAGCTGCTGCGCGCGGTCGACGCGCACCGGCCCGACCTGGCCCTCATCGACGTGCGGATGCCACCCACCCACACCGACGAGGGCATCCGGGCCGCCCTCGTGATCCGCCACCAGTTCCCGTCGGTCGCCGTCCTGGTGCTGTCCCAGTTCGTCGAGGAGCGCTACGCCACCGACCTGCTGTCCGGCCGGGCCAGCGGCGTCGGATACCTGCTCAAGGACCGGGTCGCCCACGTGTCCGACTTCCTCGACGCCCTGCGGCGGGTGGCCGCCGGCGGCACCGTGCTCGACCCCGAGGTGGTCGCCCAGCTGATGGTGCGTCACCGCCACGACCCTCTCGACCGCCTCACCCCGCGCGAGCTGGAGGTGCTGCGGCTGATGGCCGAGGGCCGCTCCAACAACGGCATCGTCGACGCGCTGAAGGTCAGCTACAGCGCGGTCGAGAAGTACGTCAGCAGCATCCTCACCAAACTCGACCTGCCACCCACCGGCACCGACCACCGTCGCGTGCTCGCCGTCCTCAAGTTCCTGGGACCCTGACCACCAACGTCCGGTCCTTGTTACGACCGAGGCCGATCGCCGTCAACGTGTACCGGTGTGAGGAGTCGCAAGGGAAGAAGAGTGAATCCGATCCGGCCGGGCCGTATTCGGCATAGAGGCCCGGGCCGTCGACACTGAGTTGCACCCGGTCAGTGCCGGTGACCTTCCACTCGAGGACCACCGGCGTACCTTCGTGGACCACCCCGTCCTTCACGGTCCGGCAGGTGGGCTTCTTCGCGACCTGGAAGTAAACGATGGTCGGCACGAGCGGCTGCACGGTCACCACCGCCCCGGGCGGCAGAGTGCGTTTCCTGGTCGCGGCCGGTGTCGGCTGAAGGCTCGGCTCCGGCGTGCTGCTGGACGTGGTGCCGCCGGCAGGCTTTCCACCGGCGGGCTTTCCGCCGCCCGGAGAACCCCCGCCGGCCTTCGGAGCATCGCCGGTCTTCGCAGCATCGGCCTGAGGTGCGTCAGCGGCCTCGGGTGCGTCGGCGGCCTCGGGGTCATCGCCGGCGGCCGGATCGGCGGCGGCAGCGTCCTGGCTGGTGCCGGCGGCAACCGGCGGGGCGGCATCGGACCCGGCGTTGGCCGGCCCGCAGCCGCCCAGAGCCGCCAGGACCAGTCCGGCCACGGCGACCGGAAGAAGCCACGGCCGTCGTGTTCGCGCCGATGAGATGGTGCAGACAGTGGACACGAGCCCTCCTGAAACCTGGTGGCGCACGGATGTGCCGACGGCACTAGAACGCGTTGAAACCGTCCACGTCGATCAAGTCCAGCACTTCGGTACGCACCGCCGGGCACTCCGCCTTGGTCGCCGCGTCCAGCGCGGCCCCGCTCTCCGGCTTGCCGTGGGACTCGAAGAAGGTGGCCAGGTTCCCGGCCAGGTTGGCGTGCCGCCCGACCGGGCTGCCGATCTTCTTCAGCGCCGGGATCTCGCCCTTCAGGTAGGCGCAGACATCCTTCGCCGCGTAGGAGCCACCCGCCGCCGCGGCCGGTTTGCCGTTCACCGGCGCGGCGCCATCGGCGGTCTCCGCAGGCGCATCGCTGCCGCCGCACCCGGCGAGGGCCAGTGCAACGGTGGCCGTCAGCGCGATCAAAAACGGTCTGGTCGTCATGCTTCGTTGTCCCCTACTGCCAAGTGGATAGAGTCAAGCTCTATCGAATAGTGGACTACGCTACCCATGTACCTGTCAACCAGCACACCGGCGATCGCGCCGCCGCGGCAACCCGGGCGGCGCATCGCCTGTCCACGACCCGCTCCGCAGAGGCGCGCCAACATCCGTCCGGCCACTAGACCGGGTTCTCACCCACCTGTTCGGCGATCGGCGTGGCCGACCCACCCGTGTACGGCTCCGCACCCGACTTCGGCACGACCACCGGCCCATTCCCGACCATCGAGGCCATGACGTCACCGCGCATGAACCGGCGCGTCTGGTAACCGAACACCCACGAACTCGGGAACTCCGTGCACGACACGATCACCACATCGCCGGTGTCCCGCCGCACCGTCTCGTCAAGCAGTTCCTGCGCCCGCTGATAGGCGTCCTGCAGGACAACACCCTGATCAGGTCGTTTCAAAACCATTATTTTGTACGCCTCCGTCGCTCCGCCGGTGCGGAACCCGTCGGGGCAGCCCCGCCCCGCGGACGTTCGCGCAGGCCATCCTGCGACGTCCACCAGCCGCACCGCGCTGCGGGATGCCCGGGCGCCGAGCCCCGCCGCCACTGCGGTAGACGACGAGTGGACCTACCGTTTCGACGCCCACACCGGCGTCGCCTGGCCGGCCGAGGCTGCCGCCGGGAAAGACCAAGGCACTGATCGACGGTCGCGATGAGGTCCGGCGGGCGGGCCGCTCGCCCGGACAACACGGCCGAGCTGGTCGTGCGCCCTATCCGGCCGCCGGCTCGGCAGGGCTGAAGCCGTAGGTGGCCCACTCGCCGACCGGGACGTAGCCGAGGCGTCGATAGAGGGCGTTGCTCGTCGCATTGGCGGCGTCGGTGAACAGCACCACGTCGGTCGCCCCCGCGGCGAGCGCGGCCCGGCTCACCTCAACCGTCACCGCACCCGCGTAGCCACGGCCACGCAGACGGATCGGGGTGTACACGGGATCCACCCGAACCTGGCCGGCGACCATCGGGTTCACCCCGGCCATGGCGACCGGCGTGCCGTCCGGGGTCTCCCAGAACGTGTACGCCTTCTCGGCGTAGCGGGTACCGGCCCACGAACCGGCGTCGATGGTGACCGGCTCCCCCACGTCCGCGGCGAACTCACCGCACCAGCGGACGACCTGCGGGTGGTCCCGCTCGGCGGCGCGTCGGGCGCGACCGGCCGGGGCAGGCTCGGGCGGCGTGAGCACGCCGAGACGGAGCAGGTGGAGCCGGACCCGCAGCGCCGGCGTCGCGCCGGTGTGCCGCTGCCAGGCCTCGGCGAACGCCGCGGCGGTGGCACGTTCCGCGCCGACCGAGGGAAACGCGTGCCCGAGGGCGGCCAGGTGGGCGGCCAGGGCGTCGGCTTGCTCGGGCGTCAGGGCGGTGACGCTCAGGCCACCGGCCGGAAGGCGGTAGCAGCTGGCCCGGACCTCCCCCGCCTGCTCCAGCAGCCCGAAGACGGCGCCCGGGGAACCGCCGCCGGGTGTGCGCAGCTTCGCGGTGACCGACAGCGGCATGGTGTGCACATCCGGACGGGAGCGCAGGAAGTCTCCGGCCCGGGCGAGGAAGTCCTCGACGTCCGCGGTGAGGTGCCAGTGGCCCGATCGCATACCCGATCATGCCCGATACCGGCGCGCCTATTGCATCAAATCAGTTTGATGTAATCTGCGGGCGTGACGACAGAGACGCCCGGCACCGTCGCGGTGCCCGGGTTCGTGACCGCCGCCGGGCACCCGGTGCGGTGGCGGCTGCTCAGCGAGCTGGCCCGCAGCGATCGCGCCGTGCACGAGCTGACCGCGGTGCTCGGTCAGCCACAGAATCTCGTCTCGTATCACCTGGGCAAGCTGCGCAAGGCGGCGTTGGTGACCGCGCGGCGCAGCAGCGCTGACGGCCGCGACACCTACTACTCGCTCGACCTGGACCGCTGCGGGGACCTGCTGTCCGGCACCGGTGCCGCACTGCACCCGGGCCTGCGCCTCACCCGGCCCGTACCCGTGCTCGCGGTGACCGGACGGGTGTTGTTCCTGTGCACGGGCAACAGCTCACGCTCGCAGATGGCCGAGGCGCTGCTGCGTCACCGCAGCGCCGGGGCCGTGCACGCGTTCAGCGCCGGCAGCGCGCCGAAGCCGGTTCATCCGAGCGCGGTGAGCACCATGGCGGCGCGCGGGATCGACCTGGCCGGCGCCAGACCCAAGCACCTGGGCGAATTCACCGGTCAGCACTTCGACCACGTGATCACCCTGTGCGACCGGGTCAAGGAGGTCTGCCCCGGCTTTCCCGGCCATCCACGACCGGTGCACTGGAGCATCGCGGACCCGGCCGCCGGCCCGGACGGCCCGCCCGCGTTCGAGCGGACCGCCGACGAGCTCACCCAGCGCATCGGCTTCCTGCTGCACACCCTCACCGACCGACCGAAGGAGGCATCATGACCACCATCGAGGACAGCACCGTCAGCGTGCGCTATCTCGTCGACGACGTAGCCGCCGCGCTCGGCTTCTACACCGGCCACCTCGGATTCACCTCGATCACCACGTTCCTGCCCGCGTTCGCCGACGTCCGGCGCGGTCACCTGCGACTGCTGCTGTCCGGCCCGGACAGCTCCGCCGGGCGCGCCATGCCCGACGGACGCCGGCCGCAGCCCGGCGGCTGGAACCGCATCCATCTGATCGTCGGCGACATCGACACCGAGGTGGCCCGGCTGCGCACGGCTGGTGTGGTCTTCCGCAGTGACGTCATCACCGGGCCGGGCGGGCGGCAGATCGTCCTGGACGATCCGGCCGGCAACCCCGTGGAGCTCTTCGAGCCCGCTCATGGCTGACCTGCCCGCCACCCGGCACCGCGCCGATCTTGCGACCGTTCTGAAGGAATGGGGCCGCATCGGCTGCATCGGCTTCGGCGGCCCGCCCGCGCACATCGCCCTGCTGCGCAAACTCTGCGTCGACGACCGGAAGTGGCTCGACGCGCAGGAGTTCGAGGACGCCATCGCCGCCTGCAACCTGCTGCCCGGCCCGGCCTCCACCCAGCTGGCGATCTTCTGTGCCGGGCGGGTCCGCGGCCGGGTGGGCGCGCTGGCCGGTGGCGCCGCGTTCATCCTGCCCGGGCTGATCGCGATCCTCGCTCTCGCGGCGCTGTTTCTCGGCGACCCTCCGACCTGGGTCAAGGCCGCCGGGGCGGGCGCGGGCGCGGCGGTCGCCGCGATCGCCGTGCAGGCCGGCACCAGCCTGATCCCCGCCGGGCTGAACCGGGCACGCCAGCAGGGCAGCCGGCTGCGGTGGGCGACCTACCTGCTGCTCGGCGCGATCGCCGCGGCGACCATCGGGCCGTGGCTGGTCCTGCTGCTCGTCGCGTGCGGCGTCAGCGAGGTCCTGGGCCGGCGGCTGCCCGGCCGGATCCGGCCGCCCACGCGCGCCGTTCCGCTGCTCGCGGTGGCCGGGCTCGGCGGCGGTGTGCTGCTCCCGCTGGCCTGGACAGCCTTGAAGGTCGGCGCTCTTTCCTACGGTGGCGGGTTCGTCATCATCCCGCTCATGCAGGCCGACGCGGTCGGGCAACACCACTGGATGAGTCCCGCCCAGTTCCTCAACGCGGTCGCGCTCGGCCAGATCACTCCTGGTCCGGTCGTGCACACGGTCGCCGTGGTCGGCTATGCCGCCGCCGGCATCGGTGGCGGTCTGCTCGCCGCCGCTGTCGCGTTCAGCCCGTCCTTCGCGTTCATCCTGCTGGGTGCCGACCACTTCGACCGGCTGCGCGGTGACCAGCGGGTGCGGGCGTTCCTCGACGGCGCCGGCCCCGCCGCGATCGGGGCGATCCTCGGCTCCGCCGTCCCGCTGGTCCGCGCCCTGACCGAACCGTGGCAGTACGCCGTGCTCGCCGTCGCCGCCGTTCTCGCGCTGGGCGTGCGCCGTGGCCCGGTCCTGACCCTGCTGACCGCCGCCGCGGCCGGCGTCGTCATCGTTCTCGCCGGTGGCGACCTCCCGCACTGACCGCCGTCGAGGACAGCCCCGGGACCGATCACGTGGCGATCGGGGGCGAGGCGCGCACCAGGTTGTCCGGCACGTCGCCGCGCGCGAACTGGGCGATCTGGCCGGCCACCACCCGCCAGGCCCGCAGCCGGTAGTCGTGCACGCTGCCACCCACGTGCGGGGTGATCAGCACGCCGGGCGCCGTCCAGAGCGGATGGCCCGCCGGCAGCGGCTCCGGGTCGGTCACGTCCAGCACCGCCCGGATCCGGCGCCGCCGCAGCTCCGCCACCAGCGCGTCGGTGTCCACCAGGGGTCCGCGGGCCGCATTGACCAGCACCGCGCCATCTGGCATCCGGGCGAGAAAGGCCGCGTCGACCAGGTGATGTGTCGCCTCGCTGTGCGGCAGCATCACCACGACCACGTCATGGCTCGGCAGCAGGTCCGCAAGATCAGACAGATTTTGTACGCCGGACCGCCGACGGCGAGCGACCATGGTGACCGACGTACCGAACGGCGTCACCAGCCGGCGTAAACAGGTGCCCAGGTCCCCCGCTCCGAGGATCAGGATGCGCTTGCCCTGCAGCGAATCGGTGGTCCGCCACCGCCACTGCCCGGCGGCCTGATCCGCGATGAACCCGGGCAGCCCGCGATAGACGGCGAGCAGCCCGGCCAGCGCCCACTCCGCGGTGGCCGCACCGTGCGCCCCACGCGCGTTCGACAACAGGACCCCCGCCGGCAGCCGCCCGCGCCAGCTCTCGGTGCCGGCGTGCAGGGTCTGCACGAGCCGCAGGCGGGGCAACCGCGTGGTCATCGCGATCAGCGGCTCGACCGGCCCGAACGGCACCACGAGCACCTCCGCCGTGTCACCGCCCGCGGGCACCTCGCCCGCGGTGTAGCGCAGCGCGGTGACCGCCGGCACCCCGGCGAGCACCTCAACACCGTGATCGTCGGGAACCAGGACGGTCGGCACCGGCTCAGGCGGCTTCGATGATCATTCCGGCGGCGACCGTACGGTTGGTCGACTCGTCGATCAGGATGAACCCGCCCGTGGTCCGGTTCCGCCGGTACTCATCGGCCAGC
>NZ_LLZH01000293.1:0-72194 GCF_001509495.1 Actinoplanes awajinensis subsp. mycoplanecinus
ACCCCACCCCCTCCCCCGCCACACTGTCCAAGGGGGAGCCCCCAGGGAGGGCGGGCTCTGTGCGGCGCGGGACGTTTGCGCGGGGTGGATGCCGCCGGGGCGCTTCCGCGCGTCGAGGCTGGTCGTCACGCCCGGCGGAGGGCGGTGCGGGTACGCGGTTGACCGGTGCGTGCGCCTGCCGCCCCCGGGTGGGCGGTAGATGTCCGCGGTACGGGATCGCGGCCCCCTACCGCCCCTCGCGTGGGCGGCAGACGCACGCACAACCCGATCGCGTGCCGCTACCGCCCTCGAACCCCGCCGAACGCGTGCGCCTACCGCCCGACCGTCATCGATCGCGTGCCCCGACCGCCCTACCGGCATCGATCGCGTACCTCTACCGCCCTACCGGGACCGGACGCGTGCCCCGACCGCCCCGCCGGCACCGCGGCGCGCTCTCACCGCCCCGCCGGCACCGGACGCGGACTCCCGCCGCCGCCCCCGGAAGCTGACCGAGCACCACCCGCGCCAGCCGGACCGCCTCGGTTGCGGGAGCGGCAGTCGCCGTCCGCGATGGCCGGACATCCGCCGGCGAAGGCCTGTCTTCATCAACCCACCAGGACTGCACGGGCACGGCCGGGGATCAGCGGCC
This sequence comes from Actinoplanes awajinensis subsp. mycoplanecinus, assembly GCF_001509495.1. Lineage (NCBI taxonomy): Bacteria > Bacillati > Actinomycetota > Actinomycetes > Micromonosporales > Micromonosporaceae > Actinoplanes > Actinoplanes awajinensis. The sequence continues at coordinate 629 of NZ_LLZH01000293.1, forward strand.
CAGACCGGCCTCGCGGGCCTGCACGATGGCCTCGGCGCGGCCGGCCACCCGGAGCTTGGTGAGGATGTTCGACACGTGGTTGCGGACGGTCTTGGCGGACAAGCCGAGCTGCCGGGCGATCTCCGGGTTGGTGCGATGCCCGGCGACCAGTGCCAGCACCTCCCGCTCCCGGTCGGTGAGCTGCGGAAAGGCGGTCTCCGGCGGCCGCGGCCGGAGGAAGTCGGCTATCCGGCGGGCCACACCGGCCCCGAGCAGCGCCTCGCCGTCGGCCGCCGCCCGCACCGCGCGGACCAACTGGGCCCGCAGCGCGCCCTTGAGCAGGTAGCCGCGGGCGCCGGCGCGCAACGCGGCGAACACCGACTCGTCGTCCTCCAGCATGGTCAGCACCACGATCCCGATGTGCGGGGACGCGGCGACGATCCGGCGGGTCGCCTCGATCCCGTCCAGGCCGGGCATCCGGAGATCCATCAGCACCACGTCGGGCTGGCAGCGCAGCGCCTCGGCGACCGCGGTGGCACCGTCGGCCGCCTCGGCAGCCACCTCGATGTCATCGGCCAGGGAGAGCACGGCGCGCAGCCCGGCCAGGAACGGCTCATGGTCGTCGGCGATCAGCACCCGGAGCGGACTCACGACCACACCCCCTCCTGATCAGCCACCGCCACCGAAGCCGGCGCCAGCGCGGCCGGGGACGCGACGACGGGCAACGGGAGGCGCGCGGAGACCGTCGTCCCGCCGCCCGGCCGGCCGCTGATCTCGCAGGAGCCGCCGAGTTCCCGGGCCCGCTCGCGCATGGACACCGTGCCCACCCCGGCCGGGCCGGTGCCCGGCCCCCGCCCGTCGTCGATCACGTCGATCAGCAGCGCACCGTCGCCGGCCCGCAGCACCACCCGCGCCGAGCCGGCCGCCGCGTGCCGGGCCACGTTGGTGAGCGCCTCCCGGACGATCGCGTAGCCGGCCACCTCCACGGCGGCGGGCAGCGGCGGGAGGCCGGCCGCATCCACGCGTACCGGAAATGTGGCGGCGAATTCCCCGGCAGCGACCTGGACCGCACCGGCCAGCCCGAGCTCGTCCAGGGCCGGCGGCCGCAGGCCGTGTGCGATCCGGCGCACCTCGCCGACCGCCTCCGCGCCCCGGGCCAGCACCTCAGCCAGCAGCGCCTCGGCCTGCTCCGGACGGTCGCGCAGCACCGCGACCGCGGCCTCGACCTGCAGGGTCTGCGCGGCCAGCGCCGGCCCGAGGCCGTCGTGCAGGTCCCGGCGCAGCCGCCGGCGCTCCTCCTCACGGGCGGTGACCAGGCGTTCCCGGGAGCGGAGCACCTGGTCGTGCAGCCGGGCGGCGCGCACTGCCGGGGCGCTGTGCCGGGCCAGGTCGGCGAGCAGCCGCCGGTCCCGCCGGTCGTAGGTCTCCCCCGGGGCCCGTGGCGCGACCCGCAACTCGCCGACCACCTCACCCTGCTGCACCAGCGGCGTCCGGACCGATGCCGATACCGCGGTGCCGCTGCCGGCCAGCACACTCCCGTCCGGTGCCACGATCGCCGCGTAGGGCGAGCGCATCGCCCGCCGCACCGAGGCGGCCAGCGCGGGCAGCGAGGCGTCCGGGTCCTCCAGCCGCCGGGCCAGTGCGGTCACCACCGCGTACGGATCCTCCCGCTGCCCGTAGGTGACCCGGTTCGCCCAGCCGCGCAGGCGGCGCCGGAGCGGCTCGACGAGCACCGTCACCACCGCCGCGGCCAGGAACGACGCCACCGGATAGCCACGCAGCTCGACACCCCGCGCCGCCCACGTGACGATCACGGCGTAGACCGCGGTGAGCGCGGCGGTGAGCGTGCCGTACAGCAGCGCCCGGTTCAGGATCGGGTCGATGTCCCACAGCCGGCGGCGCAGCACGGCCCGCGCGATGGCGATCGGGACCAGGCAGAACAGTCCGCCGAAGGCCAGCATCGTCAGGCCGTTGTAGACCAGCGCACCCGGCCCGGACCGGCTGAACACCGGCAGCGGCTGGAGGCCGGCCACCAGCCCGAAACCGGTCATCGCGGCGATCAGTGCGGCGGCCACCCACTTGGTCTGCTGGCGCTGGGCCGGGGTGGAGACGCGCCGGTAGCGGTGCACCTGCGCGGTGACGCCGCAGCCGATCCAGACCAGGGCCAGGCCGATGTCGAGCGGCTCCGGGATCGTCCCGGTCTCCGCGACCACCACGTGGATCGCCAGGCCGAGGCAGGCCCAGCGGGTCCAGCGCGGGGTGAACCGGCCGTCCGGGAAGACGAAGACCAGCCCGAAGAACCCGATGAAGGCGGCGTCCGCGACGACCTCGGTGGCCACCGCGAGCGGCGCGGGCCAGCCGGGGACCGGCACCGTGTTCGGCCAGATCCCGCCGAACGCGATCAGGACCCCGGCGCAGAGCAGCGCGGCCCGGTCGTCCGGGCGGCGGATCAGGATCAGCAGGCCGACCCCGATGAAGATCACTGCGATCAGGCAGAGACCGGTGAGCCAGGCGACCGCGTACGCGCCCGGCGGGACACCCCACCCGGCGAGCCCGGCGCGGACCGCGTCCGGGTGCGGCACCAGGTACGGGTCGAACGCCACGAGCCGCCGGTACGCCGACGGCAGCGACGCCACGAACCCGGCCGCTGCCAGCGCGGCCAGGATCGTGAGAGCGGGACCGGGGATCCGGCGCACGTCTTCAGTGTGCGTCCGCGAGCACCGGTACGGTCTCGGCCGTCCGGCCGGTGGCGGTCCGGTACCCCGCGTACGCGAGCAGTCCGAGCAGCACGCCGACGACCTCCTGCTCGACCGGTCCGAGCAGGACGATCGCGATCGGGCCGGCCGCCACCGCCCAGCCGAGCCAGCGCGGGAACACCCGGGCGCGGGCCGTCGCGATGCCGAGGAGCAGCAGGCCCAGGTTGAGCGCGATCAGGCCGGCACCGACGTACCAGAGAAAGCCGTTGGTGATCTCGTCCAACGCACCGTCCACGGCGAGATCGGCGTTGCCGGGCCGGGCGTAGAGCGCCGGGGCCACGAAGTCGTAGAGCGGCCGGGTGCCCACCTCGAGACCGGCCCAGCCGAGGAAGGTGAGCAGGAACCCGATCGCGCCGAGCCGGCCGGCCCGGTGGGCCTGCACGGCATAAAAAGCCGGCAGCCCGAGCAGGGTGAGCAGCCCGCCCAGCACCCCGACCACACCGACCGCGGTGAACGCCGGGTTGACCGTCTTGTCGTCGGCGAAGTCCTGCCCGATCGCGGCGGCGGCGCTGAGCACGCCACCCGCGCAGAGCACGCCGCCGCCGGTCCGGATCAGCCGATCGATGGTCGTCGTCATGGAACCCACGTCCTCTCGTCAAGGATTCACGTGGGTCCACCCTCGCGGCCCGGTGTCCCGGGCCGCGCGTGACGGCGTCCCGGCCGGACCGGGACGTCTGTCAGGTGGTCGCCAGGACCGCGTCGATCTGGCCGAGGGCCAGCCGCATGCCCTCCTCCATGCCCATCTTCAGCTGCATCTGCAGGGCCTCGGCGTCCGCGAAGTGGTTCACCACCGTCATCCGCGTCCCGCTCGGGGTGCTCTCCAACGTGACCACCACGTGCCCCGGCCGGTCGGCGTCGACCGGCTCGCCGTGCTTGTCGGCGAAGCCGTCGTCGAGCTCCAGCCGGTGCGGCGCCTCGATCGCGGTGATCGTCCACCAGCCGTGCGACTCGGTGCCGTCCGGGCCGGTCATGTGGTAGCGCGCGGCGCCGCCCGGCGTGAACTCGTACCGGGTGAAGGTGGCCGGCCAGGTCGGCGGGCCCCACCAGCGCTCCAGCTTGCGAGGATCGGCCCAGACGCCCCAGACCTGCTCGGCCGGCGCGTCGAAGTCGGCGACGAACGTCAACGTCAACGCCTCGGTGTCGGTGGTGCTCCCGGTGACCGTCATGTCTCCTCCTGAAGGAGTTCGGTGATCCGGTCGGCCCGCTGCCGCCAGATCCTCTCGTACGTGTCCATCAGCCCGCCGACCACGTCCCGCAGGGCGGACGGGTTGCCGTGCACGATCTGCTCCCGCCCGCGCCGCTCCTTCGTGACCAGCTCGGCCCGCTCGAGCACCGCGACGTGCTTCTGCACGGCCGCGAAGCTCATCGGGTAGAGCCGGGCGAGCGCCGAGACGGACTGTCCCGCCCGGCTCACCCGGGTCAGGATGTCGCGCCGCGTGGCGTCGGCGAGCGCGTGGAACACGAGATCCGCGCCGTCCTCACCTACAACCATGTGGTTGTACGTTAGTCCGCGGCGGACAAGACCACAAGCGGATCGCGGGACGTCAGGAGCGGAAGTCGGCCAGGATGCGGCGGAGGTGGACGCCGAGCAGGTCCGCGCGGACGTGCAGCTCGTCGCGCATGCGCAGGGGCAGACCGGTGATCCGGAGCCGCTGCTGCAGCTCCAGGTCCTCGGCGAGCACCGCCTCCTCGAACGCGACCTCGCCGGCGACCACCTCGGCCGATGGGTCGGGCACGCCGCCGATGCCGTGGAACAGCATCTTCGTGTAGATCCGGGTGCTCGTCGCGGACTCCGGCTGGGCGAAGAACAGGATCGTCTTGACCGCGCCGGCGTCCAGCTCCTCCAGGCGCAGCAGCAGCTGGAACGGGGCGCGGTAGACGTAGGTGGCCCGGCGCCGCTGGCGGACCGGGCGGATCCCGGCGAGCACCCCGGGGTCCTCCGGGTTGTCGAACCACTGCTCCTGCACGCTGCGGCAGCCGTACGGCTCGGTGCTCACCTCGTACCGGGGAACGGTTTTCTCCTCGGCGGCGCCGAAGGTCTTCGCGTGCACGAACGGGAAGTGCGCCACGTCCAGGAAGTTGTCGGCGACCAGGCCGGCCGAGGCGGGCGTGCGGGCCGGGGGCAGCCAGGCGCCCACGTAGTCGCGGTCGTCGGCATCCGGGTCGGTGAACAGGCCGACCTTCGGCTCGTCCGGGGCCAGCCAGATCATGCCCCAGCGCTCCTGGGTGCGGGACTCGGCGAGCCGGAACGTCTCGCCCAGCAGCTGCACCTCGTCGAGCCGCTCGGTGGCCAGGCCGACCGGGTGCCACCCGTGCCGCAGCGCCGGGTCCTCGTTGGTGAGCAGCTCGGTCGGGTCCGGGGCGGGGAGGCCGGCCGCGAGCACGTGGATCGTACCGTCGAAGATCTTGATTGGTGGTCCTGGTGGCAGGCTCGCTCGCGGCGGGATGGACCCCTGCGACGGCACCGTGACGCACGCGCCGGACGCGTCGAACTCCCAGCCGTGATAGGCGCAGCGCAGCCGGCCGTCCTCGACGACCGCCGCGGACAGCGGCACGAGGCGGTGCGGGCAGCGGTCCGCGAACACCACCGGGTCCGCGTCGGGTTCCGGGCGATAGACCATCAGGGGTACGCCGTCGGCGGTCACGGCGAGCGGACGCGTGCTGACCTCGGCGTCCCGGGCGATCGGTAACCACTGCATTTCCGCAGTCTGCACCGCGTTTGTTACCAGCTCCGTCCTTGTTCATCGGCCGTGTCAGCCGCGCGGTCGCCGGCTCTGTCCTTGGTCATCGGCTTTGGCAGCGCGCGGTTGCCGGCTGTGGCGGCGTGCGGTTCGGATAGCGTGCGGCCATGACGTTCTCGATCGTGGGCCGGTCCGCCGACGGCGCGGCCCTGGGTGTGGCGGTGGCCAGCAAGTTCCTCGGTGTCGGCGCGGCGGTGCCGGCCGCGCTGGCCGACGTCGGCGCGGTGGCCACCCAGTCCTACGCCAATCTCGCCTACCGGCCGCAGGGGCTCGCGCTGCTGGGCACCGGGGTGGCCGCGGCGGAGGTGGTCAAGGCGCTGATCGCCGGGGACGCCGGGCCGGTCGGGCACCGGCAGGTCGGCGTGGTCGGCACGGCCGGGCCCGGGGCGACGTTCACCGGCCCGGACTGCCATCCGTGGGCCGGCGGCGCGGCCGGTGACGGGTATGCGGCCCAGGGCAACATGCTGGCCGGACCGGCGGTGGTCGAGGACATGGCGAAGCAGTGGCTGGGGTCCGCGTCCGACTCACGGATCGCGTATCGGCTGCTGGCGGCGCTGCGCGCCGGAGATCAGGCAGGCGGTGACCGGCGTGGGCGGCAGAGCGCGGCGTTGCTGGTGGTCGCCAAGGGCCAGGGGTACGGGGGAACCAGCGACGTGCTGGTCGACCTCCGCGTCGACGACCACCCCGATCCGGTCGGCGAGCTGGGCCGGCTGCTCGAGCTGCACACGATGTACTTCGACCGTCCCGACCCGGCGACGCTGCTGCCGCTGACCGGGGAACTCGCGGCCGAGGTCCGGCGGCGGCTGACCGATCTCGGCCAACACGACGCGGATCTGGACGAGGCCCTGGCCTCCTGGGCCGGCATCGAAAACCTGGAGATGCGCATCGTCCCAGCCGCCATCGACCCCCTCGTCCTGACCCAGCTCCGCGCCGCCTGACACCCCCACGCCCCCCGACACCCTCGCGACGCCGGACGCCCCGGCTGGCCCTCAGGGGTGTCTCGAGGGCGCTGAGACACCCCTGAAAACCAGCCAAGACCGCAGCCACTCCAGACCCGCAGCGCACCCCGCTCCCTCCGGCTGGCTCTCGGGGGTGCCTCAAGGGCGAGAAGGCACCCCCACGAGCCAGCCAAGACCGCACGGCTGGCTTCCAGCGGTGCCATCCGGGCCGCGAGGCACCCCTCAGCACCAGCCGAGACCGCAGCGCATCTCGCTCGCGCCCGGCCGGCTTCCAGGGGTGTCTCGCGGCCCGGGCCCGGGGCGGCCTGCCGCTGCTCTGCGGGTCGGGCCGGGGGCGGCCGCCGCTGTCCGGCGGCTCGATCTCGGGGCGGCCGCCGCTGTCCGGCGGCTCGGTCTCGGGGCGGCCGCCGCTGTCCGGCGGCTCGGGCTCGGGGTGGCCTGTCGCTGCCTGTGGCTTGGGCCGACGTGGCGGGGTGGCGCTCCGGGGGTTGGTCTCAGGGCTCGGGACGGCGGCCGCCACAACGCGAATATTTACGGCAAAAGACCTATTTGAGTCTTTTACCCCTGCGATGATCATTTACGGGACGTAAGTCGTCAGGGGACGTAGGGACAAAAATGGGACACGAGGAGCGCGCCGCCGCGCCGGTGATGAACCGGCGCGCCGTCATCACACTGGACTTCCCCGGACCGGTGCCGGCGATCTGCCAGCTCCGGCCCGCACCCGCCGCCGCCGGGGACCGGTTCGTGGTCCAGCGGGAGCTGGCGCCGGCCGGGTCCGGCGTGCCGATGATGGTCCGGATCCGGGTCCTCGACGCGCTCGACCGGCCACTGCCCGGGGCGGTCCTGGAGATCTCGCAGCGCGCGCCGGAGCCGTCCGCACCGGACCTGTGTGGCGCGCAGATGACCGACCCGCACGGGTACGCCGAGTTCAAGACGGTGTTCCCGGGCTGGGACGCGGACCTCCCGGCCGGCTTCGACGTGACTCTGTACCTGGCCGGCGCCCGGGACACCGGCCGGTTCCACTTCCCGGCCCAGGTGACCGGGCAGGTGGCGACGCTGCCCGCCTACCGGAGGAACCCGGCACCGCTGCCCCCGCCGGAACAACCCGCGGGGATCATGCACGTGGTGCCGCGGGACCGCTACGACCTGGCCGCCGGCCTGCTCGCCACGATCAGCGCGGTCACCGACCGGTAGCAGCCGGCGGTCGCGGTCTCCGGTGCACGGGGCTGCGCCGGACGTCGAGCCGCCGGCCCCCGCGGAACGACTCGTGGCGCACGCCGGCCGGGTCAGGTCTGCGGCTGAGCGGAACGGGCGGAACTCTGGCGCTGAGGTCGTACCGAAGAGGAAGCGGCCTGAGCCGAGGCGGACCGGGAAGCGTCCGGACCGCCTCGACCCGATGGTGAAAATCGGTCTCAGACCGCCGGGTTGAAGGTGATACCGGCGGGCATCGCGTCGGTGATCAGGCCGACGAAGTTGGCGTCCTTGAGGCCGAAGTTCGCGCTGCCGAAGTCGTAGTTGCTGAGCGTGGTGCGCACGCCGGCCGACGGGAAGCCAGTCCAGCCGACGAGCGTCGGGTACTGCCAGACGTGGTAGGCGTTCTCGGCCGGTTCGTCGCCGCTGTTGGCGAGCCGGAAGCAGTGCGTGCTCGCGCCGTCCTTGTGATAGACGATCTTCGGGTGGGTGCCCGTGAAGATCACGCTGCTCGCGGCGTGCACGGTGAAGTCGCCGTGGTTCGAGGTGGCGACGTACTTGGCGACGTCGTTCTGGGTCCAGACCACGACGTGCTCCCAGTCGTGGCGGTGGCCGCCGATCGAGCTGTTCGCGAGTGCCTGGTCCTTCTCGAAGTAGAGGCCGTACGCGATCGCGCACCAGCCGTTGTTGCACTTGTAGCGCGAGTAGCCGTTCGTGTTGTCCAGGTCGGACGTGTCGTGGCAGTCGCCGCTGAGCGAACCGGCCGGCTTGAGACCGCCGTTGACCGTGCCGGTCGGGCCGATTGCCGGGCTCGGATAGCAGCCGTCGGTGTCGTAGTCGTACGCCGGCTGCCACTTCGTCTCGACCGCCTCGGCGTTGCCGGGCAGCTTGGCTGGTGGCGCGGCCAGGGCCGGGGTCGCACTGGCGAGCAGGACGGCCAGCGCACTGCCGGCGACGACCATCGCGCGGCGGACGCTCCGGCCGCGTGGCGCCGGAGCGGCGGGTGCGTGGCCGGTGCGACCGGAACCGGTGCGGCCGGAACCGGCAAGGTCAAGGCTGACCAGGTCGGGGCTGGTGGGCTCGGGGGGAATGGTCGGGGAAACCATGAGCCGGACTCCTTCACGTATCGATCAGGGGTGATCGCTCCGAAGATTTCCGCACGGCCGGCCGGAGGGCACGGGTCCGGCAGGCAGCGCCCGGATCAACGCTGCACGAACACTCCCCGCACGCCGGCCGCCGGGGATACCCGCCGGTAACAACCGGCCCCAGCTTGGCTTGCTCCACCTCCGATATCAATAGCCATCGGTCAATCTTTTCGAGGGGTGGCGCCTCTCTCGATCGAGCCCGCGCCCTCTCCGGCCCGGCCCGCGATCCTTCCGATCGGTGCCCTGCCCCGCCTCGGGTCCGGATCGCGCATCTCCCGGCCAGGCCCGTTGTTCTCTGCGATCCGCCCTTCGTCTCCGCCCTCGGTCCGGCGACCACTCCTCCCCGCAGGCCCGCGCCCTCCCGTTCCCTTTTCGGCCGGCGACGCCCGCTCGCCTCACGATCAGCCCCGCAGGTAGGCGAGCACCGCGCGGACCCGGCGGTGATCGTCGGCGTCGGGTGGCAGGTCGAGCTTGGTCAGCAGGCCGTTGATGTGTTTCGCCACCGCGGCCTCGGAGACCGTCAGCTCCCCGGCGATCGCCGCGTTCGACCGGCCCTCGGCCATCAGCCCGAGCACCTCACGTTCCCGGACGGTGAGCCGGTGCAGCGGATCCCGGCGCCGGGACAGCAACTGACGGACCACCTCCGGATCCACCACGGTGCGCCCGCCGGCCACCGCGACCAGCGCGTCGACGAACTCGGTCACATCGCCGATCCGCTCCTTGAGCAGGTACCCGACCCCGGTCCCTCCGCCCGAGTCGAGCAGCTCGGCGGCATAGGTCTGCTCGACGTACTGACTCAGCACCAGCACCGGCAACTCCGGATCCGCGGCCCGCAGGGCGATCGCGGCCTGCAGCCCCTCGTCGCTGAAGCCGGGCGGCATCCGCACGTCGGTGACCACCACGTCCGGCCGGTGCTCCCGCACCGCGGCCCGCAACGCGTCGGCGTCACCGACCGCGGCCACCACATCGTGCCCGAAACGCCGCAGCATCCCGGACACACCCTCCCGGACGATCACCCCGTCCTCCGCGATCACCACCCGCAGTGACTCACTCATGCCCACTCCCCACATCACCGCTGGTCGAATCTCCCGCCTCACCGACGGGTGGCTTTGCCGCAGCGCGGCCGGGCAACGACGGCAGGTCCTCCGGGGGGAGCGGGAGCTCCACGCGCAGCACCGTGGGGCCGCCCGGTGGACTGGCCAGGGCCACCGAGCCGTTCACCACCTCGACCCGGTCGGCGAGGCCGATCAGGCCGGTGCCCGCCGACGGGTCGGCGCCGCCGCGGCCGTCGTCGCGGATCTCGACGATCAGGCGGCCCTCGGTGAACCGGCCGGTGACCCGGGCCCGGGTCGCGCCGCTGTGCTTGGCCACGTTGGTCAGCGCCTCCGCGATCACGAAATACGCCGTCAGCTCCAGGCTGATCGGGAACCGGCCGGGCAGGTCGAAGTCCAGGTCGACGGGTAACGGCGCGATCGACGCCACCTCGCCGGCCGCCGCCGGCAGGCCCCGGTCGGTCAGGATCTTCGGATGCACCCCGCGGATCAGCTCGCGCAGCTCGATCTGCGCCTGCTTGGCCAGGTCGTGCGCGGCGGCCACGGCCTCGGCGGCCGGACTGCCCGGCGGCAGCTCCAGCCGGGCCATGCCGATCTGCAGGCTGAGCGCCACCAGCCGCTGCTGGGCGCCGTCATGCAGGTCCCGCTCGATCCTGCGGCGTTCCAGCTCGAACGCGTCGACCAGCCGGGCCCGCGACCGGGTGACCTCGATCAGCTTCTCGTCGGCGTCGTGTGCGCGCGGGGCCAGGATCGCCCGGGCCATCGCGGCGCGGGCGCCGGCCCAGGCGGTCACCGGCCAGGCCAGCACCACGGTCAGCGGGATTCCGGCGGCGAACATCAGCAGGCGGTGGCCCCACTGCTCGTCGGTCATGTAGAACGGCGCGCCCAGGGTCGCGCCCGGCACGAAGACCACCACGCCGACCACCAGCAGGTCCATCCAGCAGAGCAGGCCGGCCGAGACCATCGCATAGCCCAGCTCGCGCCAGGTGACCTGCTCGCGCAGCCGGACGCCGAGCCAGGCCCGCAGCCCGGGCCGCAGCACCGGCCGGTGCGGATCGGGCAGCACGTCCGCGTCGACCAGGCGCATCCGGCGGCGCTCCATCCGGGCGACCGCGATGCCGGAGAGTGCGGTCGCCACGTAGGCGGCCAGGCCGATCACCAGGATCGACAGCAGCGCGCCGATCAGCACCAGCAGGATCACCACCGACACCGTGACACAGCCGAGCAGCGCGCCGCCGCTCAGATAGGCGAGCGAGCGCCACGGCCAGCCCGACCGCAGGAACACGGTGGGCCGGAGTGTGAGCGCCTCGAGCGCGTTGCGAGCCGGCATGAAGGGCACGGTACCGCCGGGAATCGATGCCGTCGGTAGTGCTGGCGTTACCTTGCAGACTCACTCCTGCGTGACTGCGCCGGACCCGCCGAACCGGTTGGCTGAACGGCATGACGACCCGAGACGACGACGCGACCGCCGTAGAAAACGACGACGCGACCGTCGTGGAAAACGACGACGCGACCGTCGTGGAAACCGACGCCACAGCCGCCGTGGAACTGCGCGCGGTCACCAAGCGCTACGGCAGCATGGTGACCGCCCTCGACGCGATCGACGCCCGCTTCGCCCGGGCCACCTTCACCGCCGTGATGGGCCCGTCCGGCTCCGGCAAGTCCACCCTGCTGCACTGCGCGGCCGGCCTCGACCGGGCCGACGGCGGCGAGGTGACCATCGACGGCACGCCGCTGCGGGGCCTGAGCGAGCGCGCCCTGACCCGGTTGCGGCGCAGCCGGGTGGGTTTCGTCTTCCAGGCGTTCAACCTGATCCCGGCCCTGACCGCCGAGCAGAACGTGGTGTTGCCGCTGCGGTTCGCCGGTCGCCGCCCGGAGCCCGGCGCGGTGGCCGCGATGCTGGCCGAGGTGGGCCTCACCGACCGGGCCGGGCACCGCCCGTCCGAGCTGTCCGGCGGCCAGCAGCAACGGGTGGCGATCGCCCGGGCGCTGGTCACCCGGCCCGCGGTGCTCTTCGCGGACGAGCCGACCGGCGCGCTCGACGCCCGGTCCGGCGCCGAGGTGCTGCGCCTGCTGCGTGCCGCGGTGGACCGGCACCGGCAGACCGTCGTGATGGTCACCCACGATCCGGTGGCCGCCGCGCACGCCGATCGCGTGTTGTTCCTGGCCGACGGCCGGGTGGTGGACGACCTGACCGGACCGGTCGGCGCCGAGAAGATCGCGGTGCACACCGCGCGCCTCGAGGAGGCGACCCGATGATCGCCTGGGCGATGGTCCGGCACCGATTCGCGAGCTTCGCCGGGACGTTCGTGGCGATCGCGCTCGGGGTGGCGGTGGTGGCCGGTTCCGCGACGCTCTACCTCTCCTCCCGGCCGCAGCCACCGGAGCGGTACCGCGCGTCCCCGGTGATGGTGCAGGCCCCCTCGGTGGGCACCAGCGACTCCGGCCAGCCGGAGGTCCGTTCCTGGACCCCGGACGAGCTCACCGAGGTCACCCGGCGGCTCGCCGAGGTGCCCGGGGTGACCGCGGTAATTCCCGACCCGGTCTTCTACGTGCAGGAGCGCGGCACCGAGGATGACGGGACGGCACAGCTGGCCGGGCACACCTGGTCCTCGGCCGCGCTCGGCGGGTACGCGCTGACCGCGGGCCGGGCGCCGGTGGCGCGGGGCGAGGTGGTCACCGCCCGGACACCGGGCAGCACGCTCGAGGTGCTCACCGCGGCTGGACCGGAGACCTGGACGGTCACCGGCACGACCGGCGCGCCCGGGTTCTCCGTGGCGGACCGGGACGCGTTGGGCCGGGCGTCCGGCGTACGCGTGATCGGTCTGACCGGGACCGGCGATCAAGCGCGAGTGGCGGACGCGGCGCAAGCCCTGATCGGCGCGGCCGGCACGGTCCGGACCGGGCCGGATCGCGCGGCCCTGGAACCGGAAGCGGTGACCCGGATCCGCTGGCTCGGCGCGCAGCTGCTGATCGCGCTGGTCACCTTGGGCGCGTTCGCGACGGTGTTCGTGGTCGCCTCGACGTGTGCGCTGACCGCCGCGCAGCGCCGCCGCGAGCTGGGCCTGCTGCGGGCCGCCGGCGCCACGCCGGGCCAGGTCCGCCGCCTGATGTACGCGGAGACCGCGCTGGTCGCCGTGCTGGCCGGGCTGGCCGGCGCCCCGCTCGGTGTCACGCTCGCCCCGCTGCTGGCCGGCCCGATGACCGATTTCGGTCTGGAACCACCCGGGTACACGGCGACGTGGCAGCCGGCCGCGGCCGGTGGCGCGATCCTGCTCGGTCTGGTCGTCGCCCTCGCCGGGGTGGCGGTGGCGGCCCGCCGGGCGAGCCGGGTGCCGCCGCTGGCCGCGATGCGTGAGGCTGCCGCCGAGACCCGGGCGATGACACCGGCCCGCTGGGTGGCCGGCCTGCTCACCACGGCGGCCGGGGTGGCCCTGCTGGCGGTGATGCCGGCCGTCTCCACGCAGAGCAAGACGTCCGCCGGTCTGGGCGCCGCGATGCTGCTGCTCACCGGGGCCGCGCTGCTGGCGCCGGTGGTGATCGGCCCGCTGGTGCGGCTGGCGACCGCGCCGTGGCGGGGCTCGGCGACCGGGACGGTGGTCCGCGAGGGCACCCTGACCGGGGTCCGCCGGGTCGCCTCGACGGCCGCGCCGGTGCTGGTGACGGTCGGGATGACGGTGCTGCTCACTGGCATGATCGCGACGATCGAGGAGGCCGCCGGGATCGACGGGACCGCGGACATCCCGGCGGCCACCGTGCTGGCGCCGGACGGCACGCCCGGGCTGACCGAGGCGGCGGTGCAGGGCCAGCCGGGCACGTCGAGGCTGGACACCCGGGTGCTGCTCCGGCACGGCACGGTGACCACCGGCGAGCAGGCCGCCGGTGTGGCCGGCGCGCCGGTCACGCTCACCCCGCAGACCGCGAAGGAGCTGGGCGTCTCCCGCGGCGAGGCGATCACCCTGCGGTGGGCGGACGGCACGGTCGCGGAGCTTCCGGTACGCCGGATCGACCCGGACGCCGACGCTCCGGTGGTGCTGCCCCGCGACCTGGTGCGCCGGCACGACCCGGACGCGCTGACCGGCATGGTGGTGCTGACCGGCGAGCCACGGCCGGCCGCGGGCGCGCGGGCGCTGTCCGCCCGCGACTGGGTGCAGGAGGACATCGACGAGGAGGGCCGGCTGATCGACCTGTTCCTGTGGGTGCTGATCGGGCTGACCGCCGGGTACACCGCGATCGCGGTGTCGAACACGCTGCTGATGGCGACCGCCGCCCGCCGGCCGGAGTTCCGCGCGCTGCGGCTGGCCGGGGCCGGGCTGGGCCAGGTCCTCCGGATCACCACGGCCGAGGCTTTGCTCGCGGCGCTCGTCGGCGCGCTGCTGGGCGGGGCGGTGGGCGCGCTGTCACTGACCGGGGTCCGCGCCTCGGTCGAGGACGAGCTGGGCCAGCCGGTGGCCCTGGTCATCCCGTGGGGCGCGGCGCTGGGAGTGGCCGGGCTGTGCGCGGTGCTCGCGGTCGCCAGCACCGCGATCCCGGTGCTGCGCCGGACGACGGCCACCCGATGAGCACGGCTCAGGCCGCCACGGTCTCCGGCCGGTGGTGCCGGATCCCGGCCAGGATGGCCACCGGCACCGCGGCCTTGCCCGGCACGTAGACGGTCTGCGCGACCCATCGGCGGGGCGCCGAGCAGCGAGGCGACCAGGTGCGCCACACCGGCCGCTGCGGGCACCTGCCACCCGGGGCGGGCCGGCGGTGGTCCAGGGAGAGCAGTGCCGCCGGACCAGGATCAGACAGTTCGGTTGCAACCGGACCGGATTCAGGTCCCGGCTGGTTGTCAGGGGTGCCTCAGCGGCGCTGAGACACCCCTGACGACCAGCCAACCACCCGGCACCGGACCGCGATCAGCACCGGGCCGAAGGGGGCACGGCCAGCCGGCCAGCGGAAGACGGACCGCGGTCAGCGTGGGCGTTTGGGGTTGAAGCGGTGGGCGGCGGTGAGCGTACGAGTCGACCAGCGCATCGCGTCCAGCGCCGGCACGGCCAGGTCCTCCGAGCCCACCTCGCCGGCCTCGTACGCCAGAACCGCGTTCAGCACCTGGCCGAGGCGGCCGGTGCCCTGGGTGAGCGCGTCCGCCACGTCCTCGGTGAGCGGCAGCTGCTCGGCCATCGCCGCGATGGTGATCCCCATCAGCCGGGTCATCCCGGTGACCAGCCCGGCCACGAACGCGGCACCCGGGTCGGCGCCGAAGCGCGCTGCCAGGTTCTCGCAGAGCCGGGCCTGGGTCAGCGCGGTGAGCAGCTGCTCCTCGGGGGCCTCGCCGACGTCGTCGACCACCATCAGGGTGGCCCAGCGGCGGATCCGGGTGAGGCCGACCAGCATGATCGCCTGGCGGACCGAGGAGATCCGGCTGACCACGCCGGCCGCGACCGAGTTGCTGACCCGCAGCACCCGCATGGCCAGCGCCGGGTCGCTCACGATGATCGAGGTGATCTTGTCGAGCGGCACGTCCGGGGACATCAGGGCGGCGACCAGTTCGAGGCGGCGCAGCCGGGACGGGGAGAGGCTGGGCGTGCTGAGCACCTGGGGACGGCTGAGGATGTACCCCTGGCGCAGCTCCATGCCGTACCGGTCGGCGATGGCGACCTCGGCCTCGGTCTCCAGCCGTTCGGCGACCAGCTGGATGCCCGGGTACTGCCGGCAGGCCGCGACGATCTCGTCCAGCCGGCTCAGGTCACCGTCCAGCAGGTCGAGTTTGACGTAGGAGGCCAGCCCGAGCAGTTGCTCGTGGCCGGAGCCCCAGACGAAGTCGTCCAGGGCGATCTTGTAACCCGCCTCGGCCAGCGCGGTGATCCCGTCGATCACCTCGTCGTCCACCGTGACCGTCTCCAGGACCTCCAGCACCACCTGCTCCGGCCCGAACGGCAAGGGCAGCCGGCCGGTCACGAACTCGCGGGTGAGGTTGATGAAGCACGGCCGGTTGCCGGCCACCTCGGCGATCCCGAACTCGGTGAAGGCATTGATCATGACCGTACTCGTCGCATAGGTGTCCTGCCGGCCGGACGCGATGGCGTCCATGCGGCCGCGAAAAAGCAGCTCGTACGCCACGACGGCACCCTTGGCGTCAAAGATCGGCTGACGACCGACGTGCACCGCATCCATTACCGGGATTCCCACGCCGCAGCCATCGGCACCGAATCGGGCGACCTGACGAATCCCGCCCAGGAAACAATGCCGAAACGACGGGTTCCCTGGCGACGGAGCGCATGTTGGGATGAGACCGCCGTCACAGCACACCGTTCTGTAAGGGGAACCACCGGATGCTCAACCTCTCCGTCCTTCTGGAGGACAGCGCCCGCCGCTACCCGGACCGCGCCGCCGTGGTGCTCGGCCCGCAGCGCCTGACCTACGCCCAGGTGGACGCGGCGGCGAACCAGGTGGCGAACATGCTGGTGGCTCGGGGCATACAACCGGGCGACAAGGTAGCGCTCTCCTGTCCCAATCTGCCCTATTTTCCGATCGTCTACTACGGCATCCTCAAAGCCGGTGCCGTCGTGGTCCCGCTGAACGTGCTCCTCAAGGGCCGCGAGATCGCCTATCACCTCCAGGATTCCGAGGCGAAGGCGTATTTCTGCTTCCAGGGCACCCCGGAACTCCCGATGGGCGCCGAGGGGCACGCCGGCTTCGGCGGCGCCGCCGGCTGCGAGCAGTTCTTCCTGATCACCGCGGACCCGGCGGCCGCCTCGCCGATCGAGGGCGCCGAGACGCTCGGTCAGGCCCTCGCCGGTCAGGGACCGGTCTTCGAGACCGTGCAGCGCGCCGAGACCGACGCCGCGGTGATCCTCTACACCAGCGGCACGACCGGGCAGGCCAAGGGCGCCGAGCTGTCCCACGCCAACCTGGTGCTGAACGCGCTGACCTGCAACCGGCTCTTCGCCTCGCAGCCGGCCACCGACACCCACCTGCTGGTGCTGCCGCTGTTCCACTCGTTCGGCTCGACGGTGAACATGAACGCCGGCTTCTCGGTGGCCGCCACCCTGGTGCTGCTGCCGCGCTTCGACGCGGACGCCGCGGTCGCGTTGTTGCAGAGCGAGAACGTGACATTCTTCGCCGGCGTCCCGACCATGTACTGGGGTCTGCTGAACACCCTGGATAAAAAGACAGGCGTCGACGTGGAGCGGATCGCCGCGAACATGCGGGTGGCCGTCTCCGGCGGCTCCAGCCTGCCCGTCGAGATCATCAAGGCGGTCAAGGAGCGCTTCGGCGTGACCATCCTGGAGGGGTACGGGCTCTCCGAGACCTCGCCGGTGGCCACGTTCAGCGACCCGGGCGGTGAGCCCCGGCCCGGCTCGATCGGCATCCCGATCTGGGGCGTCGAGGTGAAGCTGATCGACGCGGAGTGGAACACGGTCGGCGGCGTCGACGAGATCGGCGAGGTCGCGATCCGCGGCCACAACATCATGAACGGGTACTACAACCGGCCCGAGGCGACCGCCGAGGTGATGCGGGACGGCTGGTTCCGCACCGGTGACCTGGCCCGCCGGGACAAGGACGGCTACTACTACATCGTCGACCGGGCCAAGGACATGATCATCCGGGGTGGCTTCAACGTCTACCCGCGGGAGATCGAGGAGGTCCTGATCACCCACGAGGCGGTCTCGCTGGCCGCGGTGATCGGCGTGCCGCACCCGAGCCACGGCGAGGAGGTCAAGGCGTTCGTGATCCTCACACCGGGCGCCACGGTCACCGAGGACGAGCTGGTCGCCTGGGGCAAGGAGCAGATGGCCTCGTACAAGTACCCCCGGATGGTGAGCATCGTGCCGTCGCTGCCGATGACCGCCACCGGCAAGCTGCTCAAGCGCGAACTGAGCTGACCGGGGCTCAGGCGCGAGGCTGACAACAGGCGTAATCAAACCGGCGCCCGGCGGGATATCCGCCGGGCGCCGGCGCTTCATAGACTCAGCCCGTCCACCGCACACCGGTGATCCTTGCGCCGGTGACGCACAGTGGACGGGCAGGACCACCCCGCCGTACGGAGGCAAGCGTGACCACAGCCCTGGCGCAACGGACCCCGCCGGCCGCGCGATACACGCCACCGGCGAGCGGCGTCCTGAGCCGGGTCGGCAACCTGCGGCAGCACTCCCCCGGCCGCCTTCAGCTGATCCTCGCCGCCCTGCTCGCCCTCGGCCTGCTCACCGGCCTGGTCGCCGGGCTGACCGCGCACTCCGCCTCGGCCGGCACCACCCGCCTGGCCGACCGGGCCCAGCCGCTGCTGGTCGAGGCCGAGACGATCTACTCGGCGCTGGCCGACGCGGACACCACCGCGGCGCAGGCGTTCCTGGCCGGTGGCCTGGAGCCGGTCGAGCTGACCCGGCGCTACGACGACGACCTGGCCCGCGCCGCCACCGCGCTGACCGACGCGGCCCGGCTGGTCCCGGCCGGCGACGACGCGGCGACCTCGGTCGAGGCGCTCGCCACCGGCCTGGCGAAGTACTCGGCGCTGGTCGCCACGGCCCGGGCCAACAACCGGCAGGGCCTGCCGATCGGCGCGTCCTACCTCTCCACCGCCTCCCAGCTGAACCGGGACACCCTGCAGCCGCAGGCGCAGGCGCTGTTCCGCAGCGCCGGCGACGAGGTCGACGCCGGGTACGACGCGGCCCGCAGCTCCTGGTGGCTGATGCTGCTGGTGGTGCTGTTCGTCGCGCTCGGCGTCGCGCTGTTCTGGAGCCAGATCTACCTGAGCCGGTCCACCCGCCGGACGTTCAACGTCCCGCTGGTCGCCGCGACCGGCCTGATCGGGCTGCTGATCCTGACCACCGCGGTGCTGTTCACCAACCAGCGTTCGCACCTCAGCGGCGCCGACCGGGAGGGTTCCGGCCCGGTCGCGGCGCTCGCCGAGATGCGGATCATGGTGCTCGGCGAGCGGGCCGACGAGGCGCTCACCCTGGCCGCCCGGGGCGGCTCGGACAAGGAGGCGGACTTCGACCGGACCGCCGGCGCCCTCGACTTCGGCGACGACCGGGTGGTCGGCGTCCCCGGCCTGATGATCCGGGCCGAAGAGCAGCACACCGCGTACGTGGCGGTGCACGACAAGGTGCGCGCGCTGGACGAGGGCGGCGACTACGACGGCGCGGTCAAGCTGGCCGTCGGCACCGAGGCCGGTCAGGCGTTCGGCGACCTGACCGGGACGCTGGACGAGGCGATCACCGACCGCAAGGCCGCCTTCACCACCCAGATCGAGGACGCCGGCAGCGGGCTGGACCTGCTGACCGTGCTCGGTCCCCTGCTCGCGCTCGCGGCGTGTGCGCTCGCCGCGATCGGTATCCGCGCCCGCCTGGAGGAGTACCGATGACGCGTACCCGTCTCGCCCTGATCGCCGCCGCCACCGTGACCGTGCTGGTCACCGCGGCGGGCTGCGGCGGCGACTCGTCCCCGCGCTACGACGCCACCCCGGCGCCCAGCTCCGCGACCGGCGCCGGCCCGGGTGACCCGCAGGCCGCGCCGGCCACCTCGGCACCGGCCTCCGAAGCCCCGTGCAACGCCCGGGCCAGCCTGCGCCCGTCCGGCGCGCTGCCGAAGGCCGGGAGCATGCCGGCCGGCAGCCGGATGGCCGCGATCCAGAAGCGGGGCCGGCTGATCCTCGGCACCAGCCAGGACACCCTGTTGTTCAGCTCGCGCAACCCGATCACCGGCCAGATCGAGGGATTCGACGTGGACATGGGGCGCCTCGTCGCGCAAGCCATTTTCGGCGACCCGCAGAAACTGCAGATCAAAGTCATCGGGTACGACCAGCGCGTCAACTCGGTGCTGAAGAACGACGTGGACCTGGTCGCCGACACGATGACCGCGAACTGCGCCCGGTGGAAGGACGTGAACTTCTCGTCCATCTACTTCGAGGCCGGCCAGCGTGTCCTGGTCAGCAAGAACTCGACGGCGAAGAGCGTGGAGGACCTGGGCGGCAAGAAGGTCTGCTCGGTGGCCGGGTCGACGTCGTACGACAACATCGGCAAGGTGAAGTCCAAGCCGATCCCGGTGGCCCGCACCAGCTTCGGCGACTGCCTCGTCGCGTTCCAGCAGAACGAGGTGGACGCGATCTCCACCGACGACACCATCCTGGCCGGGATGGCCGCCCAGGACCCGTACGCGAAGCTGATCGGCGACCGGTACACCGAGGAGCCGTACGGGATGGCGCTCAACCGCGACGACCCGGAGTTCACCCAGTTCGTGAACGCGGTGCTGGAGAAGGCGCGGCAGGACGGCACCTGGACCAGGACGTACGAGAAGTGGCTGGGCCGGCTCGGCCCGGCCCCGAAGCCACCGGCGGCCCAGTACCGATGACCGACCCTTCGGTAGCACCCGCCGACGCCGAACTGGCCCGCCTGGAGACGGCCGTGCACGCCATCTCCACGAACCTGGTCGACCTGGACGACAACGCCGACCGCAAGAACCTGGACACCACCACGCTGACCGGCCGGACCGCCACCGAGTGGGCCGACGCGAGCGACGCCCTCGCCACCCTCTGGGACGGCTACCGGATGCTCACCGAGTCGATCGGGCGGGCCCAGGCGCTGCGCGGTCAGCGGCGGTTCACCGACCGGGACCGGGCAGCGTTCCTGCACGAGGTGCTGGGCCGGTCGATCCTGCTGTCCACCACCGTCGTGCCGCTCGCCCAGCGCGGGCTGCTCGGCGCCGGCCAGCGGACCACCACCTGCTCGCCGGGTGAGCTGCTGGCCGCCATGGAGCAGGCGTTCGGCACCGCGGTCGACGTGGTCACCCGGGCCGGCGAGGCGTGGCAGCGGCTGCTCCCGGGCGCCGCGGACGCCGCCGCCGGCATCGACCGGGGCCGCGAGCTGTCCCGCCGGGCCGGTGCGCCGACCGCCCTGTTCGACCAGGCCGACCGGCTGCTCGGCGACCTCACCGGCTCGCTCGCCACCGACCCGCTCGGCGCCGATCCGGCGATCCTCGACCGGGTCCGGGAGCTGGCCCGCCGGGCCGACGCGGAGCGCACCTCGGCCGCCGAGCTGCGTGACTCGCTCACCCGGCGGCTGGCCGAGGCCCGCGACCGGGCCGACGAGCTGGACCGGGCCGGCCGGGCCGCCGCCGAGGCGTACGAGCGGGCCGCCGGCCGGTTCCCCGGCTCGCAGGTCGCCACGGTGCGCCCGGTGAACCTGCGCCCCGACCTGGCCGCCGTCGAGGCCCTGGCGGCCGCCGGGCAGTGGGCGCTGATCAGCCCGCGGCTCGCCCAGTGGACCCGGGCGGCCCGGGAGCGGCTGGCCGCGCTGCAGACCGTCGCCGCGCACAACGACCGGCTGCTCGCCGACCGCAACGAGCTGCGGGGGCGGCTCAGCGCGTACCAGGCCAAGGCGCTGCGGCACGGGCTCGGCGAGCACCCGCGGCTCTCCCCGCTCGCCGAGCGGGCCCGGGCCCAGCTGTACTCCGCGCCGTGTGAGCTGGATCAGGCTCGTGCGGCGCTGAACGCGTACCAGGAAGCGCTCACCGCCACGATCGCGAGGGATGCCCGGTCATGAAATGCCAGCGGAACTGCCCCGGGACCATCGAGGACGGCTACTGCGACACGTGCGGGCTGGCGCCCGCCAAAGCCCCATCAACACCGACAAAGGCCGAGATTTCGGGCAGCGGCACGGCAGGGGGCAGCGGCACGACGGCGAGCACCGGCACCGCGGGGAGCACCGGCACGGCGCCCAGCGCCGCCGCCGACACCGGCAAGTGCGCCCGCCAGGGCTGCGACGGCACGATCGAGGACGGCTACTGCGACACCTGCGGGCTGGCTCCGGCCGGCAAGTCCGGGGTGCCTCAGCCGCGCACGGCGACCGCCGCCAGCACCCGCTCCGGCACCCAGCACTCCTCGCGCACCACCGGCTCGCTCTCCACCCGTACCGGAGGAAGCCGTCGCGGCAGCGGCCGCACCGGATCCAGCCGCCGGTTCGGCAGCGGTCTCGTCGAGATCACCCCGATCGCCAAGGTCGACCCCTCGAGCACGCTGATGGCCGACCCGCAGGTGCCGGAGTCCAAGCGGTACTGCGCCAAGTGCAACAACCCGGTCGGCCGGTCGCACGGCGACCGCCCCGGCCGCACCTCCGGGTTCTGCCCGTCCTGCGGCGAGGCCTTCAACTTCACCCCGAAACTCGTCAAGGGCGACGTGGTCGGCGGCCAGTACGAGGTGGCCGGCGCCCTGGCGCACGGCGGCCTGGGCTGGGTCTACCTCGCCGTCGACCTGCGCGTCTCGAAGCGCTGGGTGGTGCTCAAGGGCCTGCTGAACTCCGGTGACGAGGACGCCCTGGCGGCCGCGCTGGCCGAGCAGCGGTTCCTGGCCGAGGTCGAGCACCCGAACATCGTCAAGATCTACAACTTCGTCGAGCACGACGGCGCCGGCTACATCGTGATGGAGTACGTCGGCGGCAAGTCGCTCAAGGACATGCTCAAGTCGCGGATGCAGGCCAACGGCGGTGCGGCCGACCCGCTGCCGCTGGACCAGGCCCTGGAATTCGTCATCGAGATCATGCCGGCCTTCGGCTACCTGCACGAGCGTGGCCTGATCTTCTGCGACTTCAAGCCGGACAACGTTATCCAGTCCGGCGACCAGATGCGGCTGATCGACCTGGGCGGCGTGGTGCACGTCGACGACCAGGAGGCGGCGCTCTACGGCACGGTCGGCTACCAGGCGCCGGAGATGGCCACCGACGGCCCGTCGATCGCCTCCGACCTCTACACGATCGGCCGCACCCTGGCCGTGCTGACCACCGACTTCCGCGGCTACCAGAGCACGTTCAAGGAGAGCCTGCCGGACCGCGACTCGTTCGAGCTGTACAAGACGCACGAGGCGTTCTACCGGCTGCTGGACCGGGCCACCCGGCCGAACCCGCACGACCGGTTCGTCGACGCCGGCGAGATGCAGGAGCAGATGCTCGGTGTGCTGCGCCAGGTGGTCGCCGCGCAGGGCACGCCGAAGCCGGCGCCGTCGAAGGTGTTCACCGGCGAGCTGCGCACCGACCTGAAGTCGGACGCGCCGCGATGGCAGGACCTGCCCACCCCGCTGATCGACCTGACCGACCCGGCGGCCGGCTTCCTCGCCTCGATCACCGTGACCGACCCGGCCGAGGTCCTGGCGCTGCTCAAGCACGCGCCGCAGGAGACCGTCGAGGTGCGGCTGCGGGCGATCCGGGCGCAGATCGACCTGGGCGCCCGGAGCGGCTCCTTCGGCGACGCGATCGCGGCCCGCGACGCGTTCGTCGGTGCCGACGGTGCGGACTGGCGGCTGGCCTGGTACGACGGGCTGCTCGCGCTCGCCGGCCAGGACTGGGCGAAGGCCCGGGAACGGTTCGACGCGGTCTGGTCGGCGCTGCCCGGTGAGCTCGCGCCGCAGCTGGCGCTGGGCTTCGCCGAGGAGCTGGCCGAGCGGCAGAAGGTGGCCGCCGGGTACTACGACGTGGTCAGCCGGACCGATCCGTCGTACACCACGGCCGCGGCCGGGCTGGCCCGCTGCCGGCTGTTCGGCGGGGACCGGTCCGGGGCGGTGGAGGCGTACCAGCGGGTGCCGGGCACCTCGTCGGCGTACGCGATCTCGCAGGTCGGCGCGGTCCGGGCGCTGGTCCGCCCGCACCCGTCGGCACTCGTCGACATCAAGGCGCTGACCGACGCGGCGGCGCTCATCGAACGGCTCGAGGTGGAGCGGGCGCAACTCGCCGAATTGCGGGCTGAGCTGCTGGAACAGGCGCTGACCTCGCTCCGCGGCGGTTCCCGGATCCCGGCCGCGGTGCTCGGCGGGCCACGGACCGGGGACACCGGGGAGAAGGACGTCCGGTTCGCGCTGGAGGATGCGTACCGGGAAATGGCGCGCGCCGCGCACGGACCGGAGAAGATCCGGCTGGTCGATCTGGCCAACGCGGCGCGGCCGCGCACCCGCACCTAGTGAAGGCTCCCCTGGACAAAGCACCACCTGCGAGAGAAGGCAAGTTGATTCTGACCGAGTGCGACTCGTGCGCCGAGGGGCGTGCCTCCGGCGCCGTGTTCTGCGAGGCGTGCGGGCGCCGGCTGACCGACGCCGCCGGCTCCGCCGACGTTTCCCCCACGGCGGACGGTTCGCTGTCCGGTGCCGGTCCGGCTTCCGGCGAGGCCGATGCCCTTTCCGGTACGGCGGGAAGCGCGGCCGCCGCGAGTCCCGCCGCGGGTGCGGCACCGGCCCGGGGCGGCCGGGACTGCCCGCACTGCGGAACGCCCGGCGCGGTCGGCCCCGAGGGGTACTGCGACGAGTGCGGCATGCTCGCCGGGCGTCCCCGCGACCACACCGAGGCGGACGGCGACGCGGTGGCGGCCGCGGTCAGCGATCGTGGACGGCGGCACCACCGCAACGAGGACGCCATGTGGCTGGCGGTCGGCGCGGACGCGGCCGACGTGGTGGTCTGCGACGGCGTCTCGTCGTCGTTCGACCCGGACGTGGCCTCCGAGGTGGCCGCGAAGGCCGCCGGCGAGCTGCTCGCCCGCGCCCAGCACCCGGACCGGTCCCCCGCGCAGCCCGGCACGGCCGAGGCGCCCGGTGACGAGGCCGCGACCGACGCCGGTGACCCGGACGTCACGCAGCCGCCCGGGGCGGAGCCCGCGCTGCCGATCGCCGAGGTGGTCGGGCTGGCCATCCAGGGTGCCGGCGAGGCGGTCGCCGCGCTGGTCGGCACGGGTGACCCGCGCCGCCAGGCGTCCAACCCGGCCTGCACGATCGTGGCCGCCGCGGTGCGCGGGCCGCACGTCGGCTTCGGCTGGGTCGGCGACAGCCGGATCTACTGGGTGAGCCCGGAGGGTCCGGCCGAGCAGCTCACCGAGGACGACTCGTGGGCCCGGCACGTGATCGCGATGGGCGCCGACCCCCGGGTCGCGATGAACGACCCGAAGGCGCACGCGATCACCGCCTGGCTGGGCGCGGACGCCGGCCGGATCACGCCGCGGGTCGGCGCGTTCACCGCCCGCGTCGACGGTCACCTGGTGCTCTGCAGCGACGGGCTGTGGAACTACCTGGCCGACCCGGCCGACTTCGGCGACGCGGTGCGCTCCGCGCTGCGGGTCGCCACCGGGCCTCGCCCGCTGCTCGAGGCCGCTCGGGCGCTCGTGGCGTACGCAAACTCCGCCGGAGGCGCGGACAACATCACCGTGGCCCTCGTGCCGGTATCCCCGGAGATCCAGGCGGAAGCCGAAGGCGACGCCGAGACGAACGACGTCGGCGAAGCCGGCGAAAACGACACCGAGCCCAGCGAAGCATAAGGAGTAATTCGTGTCCTACAGCGCCGAGGCTTTCCAGAACGAGTACCTCGCGATGGGTGCGAGCGAGGTGAACGCGATCGTCACCGTCACCTCCTCCGGCGGCGACGGTGGCGGGCGCCGAGCCGTCGGGGCGACCGAGGTCATCATCGTCGACGCGTCCGGATCGATGCAGGCCGAGGGCCGGATGCTCGCCGCCCGGCAGGCCGCCAAGGCCGCGGTGAACTGCATCGACGACGGCGTGCGGTTCGCCATCATCGCCGGGGTCAGCACCGCGCAGCAGCTGTTCCCGGACCCCGGGCAGCTGGCCGTGTCCAGCCCGCAGACCCGGGCCGACGCGATCCGCGCGATCGACCGGCTGCAGGCCAGCGGCGGCACCGCGATGGGCGCCTGGCTGCTGCTCGCCGCCCAGCTCTTCGAGCAGCGCCCCGGCGACATCAAGCACGCCATCCTGCTCACCGACGGTGACAACGGCGAACGGTACGGCTACCTCGAGGGCATCCTCGAGCAGATCGCCGGAAAGTTCATCTGCGACTGCCGGGGCGTCGGGACGAACTGGAAGGTCTCCGAGCTCCGCAAGATCGCCACGGCGATGCTGGGCACCGTCGACATCGTCGCCCGCCCGGAGGGCCTGACCGCCTCGTTCGAGCAGATGATCACCGGCGCGATGGGCAAGACCGCCGCGGACGTGCAGCTCAAGGTGTGGACCCCGGTCAACGCCACGGTACGCTTCGTCAAGCAGGTCGAGCCACAGGTGATGGACCTGACCGGCAAGCGGGTCCAGGACGGCCCGCGTGCCGGGCGCTACCCGCTCGGCTCCTGGGGCCAGGAGAGCCGCGACTACCACGTCTGCATCGACGTGCCGGCCGGCAGCTCCGGCGACGAGATGCTGGCCGCCCGGATCTCGGTGGTCGAGGACGACACCGTGCACGCGCAGTCACT
Source organism: Actinoplanes awajinensis subsp. mycoplanecinus (assembly GCF_001509495.1). Taxonomy (NCBI): domain Bacteria; kingdom Bacillati; phylum Actinomycetota; class Actinomycetes; order Micromonosporales; family Micromonosporaceae; genus Actinoplanes; species Actinoplanes awajinensis. The sequence goes on from NZ_LLZH01000293.1 coordinate 26,655, forward strand.
GGTCCGGGCGGTGTGGACCGAGGACACCGCGCTCTCCACCCGGATCAACCGGCAGGTCGCGCACTACACCGGGCAGGCCGAGCTGGCCGAGGTGATCCAGGAGGGCATCGTGGCCCGGGACGCCGGCGACGAGCGGACCGCGACCATCAAGTTCGGCCGGGCCGCGCAGCTCGCCCACGAGAGCGGCAACACCGCGACCGAGGACCTGCTGGCCAAGGTGGTCGAGATCGAGGACGCGGCGACCGGGACGGTCCGGCTGCGGCGCAAGGTCAACGTCGCGGACGAGATGGCCCTGGACACCCAGAGCACCAAGACGGTCCGCGTCGGGCGGTCGCAGTGAGTTCGTTCACCTGCCCGAACGGGCACGCCTCGACGGAGGCGGACTACTGCGACACGTGCGGGGCGAAGATCGGCGGTTCCGTCGCTCCTTCCTCGCCGGCCTCCGCTTTGCCCGCCTCGCCCGCTTCTCCCGTTTCGCCTGGTTCGGTCGGGGAGGAATGCCCTCATTGTGGCACGCACCGGGCCGGGGCGGCGCGGTTCTGTGAGGACTGCGGATACGACCACACCACCGGGAAGCTGCCGCAGCTCACCGAGGTGCTGCCGGAGCCGGTGGCGCCCGGGCAGTGGACCGCGACGATGTTCGCCGACGCGGCGTACTTCGCGCTGAACGTGGCCGACGGCGTCACGTTCCCGGCCGATTCCGGCGAGCGGCTCGTCACGCTCGCGCCGCCGCAGGTGCGGATCGGGCGGGCGAGCTCGGCGAAGGGCACCACGCCGGAGATCGACCTGGCCGACTCGGATCCGGGGGCGTCGCACAACCACGCGCTGCTCACCCTGAACATCGACGGGGTGTGGCTGGTGACCGACCTGGGTTCGACGAACGGGACGTACATCAACGACGACGAGCAGCCGCTGACGGCGGGGCAGTCGCGGGCGCTGAAGGACGGCGACCAGGTGCACGTCGGGATCTGGACGACGCTGACGATGCACGCGCCGTAGTTCTTGGCGGTCCGGGCCTTTTGTCCGGGCCGGCCTTCTCGGCCGGCCCGGGGTCCGTTTCTGGTCAGCCGACCCAGGCGTAGGCGGACGGGGCCACCGTCGCCGAGGTGGCGAAGCTGCGGTTGACGGTCGCCGCCTCGGTGGCGTTCGGGTTCGGGTTCGTGCAGCTCACCGGCGCGCTGCTGCCGGACATCAGGTCGGCGCAGAGCCCGGTCCGGCGGTCCGGCAGGCCGAGGATGTGGCCGAACTCGTGCGCGGCGATCCGCGGCTTGTAGTACCCGTCGTTCACCGCTTCCCGGCCCATGTACCAGTAGCCGTTGCCGAGCGACGTGGTGTAGGTGCGCGGCCAGCCGTTGTCGGCGTACACCCGGATGTTCGGGGTGCGCCCGGCGGTCACCGGCTCGAGGCGGACGTTGGTGACCCGGGCGTTCCAGATCTGCGCGCCCTGGTTCACCACCGCGATGAACTCCTGCGCCTGGCTGGCGTCGTAGTAGAGCACCTTGACCGCGGCCTGCGCCGGCGTGGCCCCGGCCAGCTGCACGCCGGCCAGCGCGAACACGGCGACCAGGGCGGCGGCGACTCTTCGCAACAGCATCGATGTCTCCTTCAGGGGGATTGAGGGATGTGTCGACCCTACGATCGACACTGATGGATATCGATGCATTCGCCCATACCAGTCCGCACCTGAGTAGCACGTGATGTCCGCCGCTGCGCGATCGTGTGCGGATGGTGTTCCCTTGTCCCGTGTCGGAGTTCGGGAGCAGGTTGCGGGAGCTGCGGCACGCCGCCGGGTTGACCATGGAGCAGCTCGCCGAGGCGTCCGGGGTGAGCGCCCGCGCGATCAGCGACATGGAACGCGGGCACAGCCGGGCGCCGCAGACCCGTACCCTCGCTGCCCTCGCTCGCGGCCTCGGTCTGGAACCGGAACAGCTCGGTGAGCTGGAGGGCGAAGCCCGACAGCAGCGGTCGCAGGCCGGCGGGCGACCCCGGCTCTGCGAACTCCCCCGGGCGATCAGCGACTTCGTCGGGCGCGCCGACGAGCTGGACCGGATGCGCCGGCACGCGCTCGCCGGCCTCGGCCCGGCACCGGTCGCGGTGGTGCACGGGCAGCCCGGCCTCGGCAAGACCGCCCTCGCGGTCCGCCTCGCCGACCAGCTCCGCGACCGCTACCCGGGCGGCCTGCTCTACCTCGACCTGCGGGGCACCGACGCGGAGCCGGTCGCCACCGGTGACGCGCTGCTCCGGCTGCTGCGCGCCCTCGAGGTCGGCTCGCGGCGGATCGCCGAGACCGACGACGAACGCTCCAGCCAGCTGCGCGCGGTCCTGCGCGACCGGCGCTGCCTGCTGGTGCTGGACAACGCCGGCAGCGAGGCCCAGGTCCGGCCGCTGCTGCCCAGCGAGGGCGAGTCCCTGGCCGTGGTGACCAGCCGCCGGGTGCTCGGCGGGCTGGAAGGGGTGGAGCGGATCGCGCTGACCCCGCTCGCACCGCACGAGTCCGCCGCGCTGCTGCGGGCGATCGCGGTGCAGGCCGCCGACCCGCGGGCCGCCGCCGAGGTGGAGGCGGTCGCCCGGTACTGCGGGCACCTGCCGCTCGCGCTGCGGATCGCCGGCACCCGGCTGGCCACCCGCCCGGCCTGGACCGTCGAGCACCTGGTGACCCGGCTCGCCGACGCCGACCGGCGGCTGGCCAACCTGTCCACCGGTGACATCGGGGTGGCCACCGCGTTCGCGCTGTCGCACGCCCAGCTCGGCAAACCGGCCCGGGAGCTGTTCCGGCGGCTCGCGCACGTGCCCGGGGTGGACTTCGCGGCCACCCTCGCGTCGGTGCTCACCGGCGCCCACCTCGACGACGCCGCCGACGGCCTGGACGAGCTGGTCGACCTGGGCCTGCTGCAGCCGTCCGGGCCGGACCGCTACCGGTTCCACGACCTGATCCGGCTCTTCGCCGGGGAACGGCTGCGCAACGAGGAGCCGCCCGGCACCCGGGCGGCCACCGCGAAACGGATGTCCGACTGGCTGCTGACCACGGCGATCGTCGCGGGCCGCTGGTTCGAGCCCGGGTACGGCAGCCTGCCGGACGGCTGGACCGGACTGGTCGCGCCGGCCGGCGAGGAGGAGGCGGACGCCTGGCTGCAGGCCGAACGCACCAACTGGCTCGGCGCGCTCCGGTCCGCCTCCCGCGGCGGGCAGTACCAGCTGGTCGTGGACGTGGCCGAGGCGATGCACTGGTATTCCGACAAGTACGTCCGCTCCGGCTACTGGTACGAGGTGTACGGCCTGTCCCGGGCGGCCGCCGCCCAGCTCCCGGACCGGCGGCAGGAGGTCACCCACGTCAACTACTTCTCCTGGGCGGCCACCCACTGCCGGGGCCGGCCGGACGAGGGCGCCGAGATCGCACTGGACGCCCACCGGGTCGCGGTCGAACTGGGTGACGTCAAGGAACAGGCCTGGGCGCTGCGCTACGCCGGCGACGCGTGGCGGCACGCCGGTGACGACGAACGGGGGCTCGCCGCCTGCCGCGAGGCGCTCCGGCTCTTCGACGTCGCCGGCGACCACGACGGGTACGTCCAGGCCCAGCTCGGCGTCGCCCGCGGGATCAGCAACCTGGGCCGGTACCACGAGGCGATCACCGAGTGTTTCGCCGTGCTGGAGCAGATCGAGCTCCGGCCGGTCGCCGCCCGGCCCGCACTGAGCGCGCGGGTCTGCGCGCACACCATCGCCACCGAGGCACTGGCCGAATCGGGCCGCTGGGCGGAGGCGCTCGTCGAGGCCGAGCTGGCCCTGCCGTTCGCGGCCGAGTACGGCTACGCGGGCTACCTGGGCGAGCTGCACCTGACGATCGGGCGCGCCCGGATGGCGCTCGGCCGGCGCGACGAGGCCCGCCCGTCCCTGCGGATGGCCGTGGAGCTGCTGATCGAGAAGCGGTACCGGGGGCGGAGCGAACTGGCCCAGCGTTCGCTGGCCGAGCTCGGCTGACGATCCGCACGCAGAAGTTCTGCATATCGTTCTGCGTGGTTCAACGGCGCATGGGTTGATTACATGGGAGTACGGCGCCGACCGGCGCTCGCCACGAAAGGATCCCCATGAGCTACGTGACCACCTCGGACGGCACGAACATCTACTTCAAGGACTGGGGCACCGGTCGCCCGGTCGTGCTCAGCCACGGCTGGCCGCTCAACGCGGACAGCTGGGAGGCGCAGCAGCTGTTCCTGGCGCAGAACGGCTACCGGGTGATCGCGCACGACCGTCGGGGCCACGGCCGGTCGGACCAGACCTGGACCGGCAACGAGATGGACACCTACGCCGCCGACCTGGCCGCCGTCATCGACCACCTGGACCTGCAGGAAGTCACCCTGATCGGCTTCTCCACCGGTGGTGGCGAGATCTCCCGCTACATCGGCAACTACGGCACCGCGCGGGTCGCGCAGGCCGTGCTGGTCTCGTCGGTGCCCCCGCTGATGCTGAAGACCGAGGACAACCCGGGCGGCCTGCCGATCGAGGTGTTCGACGGCATCCGCGAGGGTTCGCTCAAGGACCGCGGCCAGCTGTACCAGGACTTCGCCGCCGGCCCGTTCTTCGGCGCCAACCACGGCATCGAGATCTCGCAGGCCGCGAAGGACTCGTTCTGGCTGCAGGGCATGTCCGGCGGGCACCACAACACGTACGAGAGCATCGCCGCGTTCTCGGCCACCGACTTCCGCGGTGACCTGGCCAAGTTCGACGTCCCGACCCTGGTCATCCACGGCGACGACGACCAGGTCGTGCCGTTCGAGGTGGGCGGCAAGGCGTCCGCCGCGCTGATCAAGGGCGCCGAGCTGAAGGTGTACGCGGGTGCCCCGCACGGCATCACCGACACGCACAAGGTGCAGCTCGGCGAGGACCTGCTGGCGTTCCTGAACACGTACGGCGCCTGATTTTATCGGGGTGCGGAGATGCCTGGCCGTGGCTAGGCTTCCCCGCACTTCCATTTCCGCCCGCTTGCGGGCGGATTCACCCTCCCGCCTCGTCGCGGGGTTCGTCCTCCCGCCTCGTCGCGGGGTTCGTTCTTAGATGAAGGAGTGAGCATGCGCCTCCACATGGACACGGTCGCCGCTTCGCCGCGGGAGCGCGCCGTCCGCTAGACGCCGTCCGGCGCCGCCTCCTCGCCGCGAGCGGTCCTCACCGACCGTTCATCCTTGGCTCGAGGAGCACTTTTGCCTGCCCTGCTACGCCCGCGCCTCGGCGCGGGTTTCGCACGTCTCTGGACCGCCACGGCGGTCTCCAACCTGGGCGACGGGGTCACCATGGTGGCCGGCCCGCTGCTGCTCGCCACGCTCAGCGACAATCCCGCGCTGATCGCCGGCGGCGCCTTCGCCGCGCAACTCCCCTGGTTGCTGTTCGCGCTTCTCAGCGGCGCATTCGTGGACCGTCTGGACCGTCACCGCCTGCTCGTCACGGTCAACCTGCTCCGCGGCGCGATCCTCACGGTGGTGGCCCTGGCGGTGGCCACCGGCACCGCCTCGGTCCCGCTGGTCTACGCCTCCTGGTTCCTCCTGGGCATCGGCGAAACCCTGGCCGACACCGCCTACGGCGCCCTGCTCCCGTCGGTCGTCCCACCGGAGAACCTGGAACGCGCCAACGCCCGCCTCAGCGCCACCTTCACCGTCGCCAACCAGTTCGCCGCCAAACCTCTCGGCGCCTGGCTCTACGGCACGGCCGCAGCAATCCCGTTCGGCCTGGACGCCGCGAGCTTCGTGGCTGCGGCAGCCCTGATCACCACCCTGTCCGCCCGCAGTCGCTCAGCCACACCTCCGATCCCGTCCCCGCACTACCGCGCTCCCCTGCCGCCAACCAGCAATCCCTCCCCACCGGACTGCAATCCCCGCACACCAGCCGCGCCCCGCGACCAGCTTGCAGACCAGGACCCTGCCGCACCGAACGGCAGCCGCCCTTCAGCACCGACCACGGACCGCGCCCCGCTGCCGGTCCACAACCCGCCGGCCCACCGCACCCCCTCCACGACAAGCCCGGAAACCACCCCGTCCGCGGACAGCAACCCCGCCGCGCCGGAACCGGTGCGCGGTCTGCGGGCGGACATCGCCGAGGGCCTGCGCTGGCTCTGGCAGCATCGCCTGCTGCGGGTCCTCACCCTGGCGATGGGCGTCGCGAACGTCGCCTTCTGCGCGGCCTTCGCGGTCTTCGTGCTCTATGCCCGGGACCGCCTCGGCCTGTCCGACATCGGCTACGGCTTCCTCCTCACCACGTTCGCGGTCGGCGGCCTGGCCGGCGCCGGCCTCGCGACCCGGCTGTCCCACCGCTTCGGGACCGCTACCGTCCTGCGCGCCGGCCTGATCGTCGAGGCGCTCACCCACCTGACCCTGGCGATCACCACGAACCCCCTGGTAGCAGGCGGCGCCATCGTGATCTTCGGAGTGCACACGACGGTATGGGGCGTACTGGCCTCATCGATCCGGCAGCGCATCGTGCCGGACCGTCTGCGAGGCCGAGTCGGCAGCGTCCACGCCCTGCTGGAAACCGGCGGCGCGGCCCTCGGCTGGCTGCTCGGCGCGGTGCTGACCCAGTTCTGGGGAATCACCACACCGTTCTGGCTCGCAGCGTCCGCCATGGTCACGGTAGCCATCGCAGCCTGGCACCCACTAGCCGCCACCACCCCCCGATCCCCGCACAAAACCAGCCTCCCCGACCCCGGCCCACCACCGATCCCAGCCCATGATCCCGGCCCTTGATCCCGGCGCTCGAATCTGACCACCTCACCAAGTCCAGCCACCAACGGCCTCTAACGCGCCCCTGACCTCAGCAAACTCTGATCTCAACGCGTTCCTGACCATCAAGCCCACCACTGACCCCGGCGCATCCTCCGCAACCCAATGCACCTCCGACCTCCAACGCGCCCCTGGCTTCAGCGCACCCCCGAAGCCAGGGGCGCTCCTGTCCTCCAGCTCGCCGATAACCCCCGCGCCGCTCCAATCCCGACGCACCTCCGGACCCCACGCACCTCCGAACCCCACGCACCTCCGGAACCGACGCAGCCCTGCCCCCCGGGACCGCTCAGAACCCGGCGCCGCTCAGAACCCAGCCCACCTTCAGCCCCAGCGCAGCCCAGACTCTGAAGCAGCCTTTCCCCGGCGCCGCCGGGCCCCCGCCGCCCTGGCTCCGGCACTGCCCTGAACGCGGCGCACCTTTGATCCCAGCGCAGCGCTGATCCTGGCGCGCGCCCGGCCATCAGCACCCGACCCGCCGCCCTGCCACCAGCACCCGACCCGCCCATCGGCACGGCACCTGCCCCACCGGCCAGGCGCGCGCTGGCCTCATCCATCGCCAGCCCAGCCTTCCGCGGTCGCCGCGCCCCCAGTCCACCGGACGAACCGCGATTTAAATGACAACCAAATACTTGCAGAACCGCATCATGATCGCCATTAAATCGCACTGCCAAATAATGCGCACTCTTACCGCCCCTAAGACGCGGAACATGATTGCGGAAACCTAGAGAATGGCATGATCGAATACTGACATGACGCATTGACGGTCCGGAAGAATGAACGCATGACACAGCTATCGTTGTTCACCAGGGCCGAAATCAAAGAGATGCGCGACCGCACCGCCTCGCGCAGGTACTCAGCTGCCAGCGAGAAGTTCCGGCGCGACCACGAGCGACACCGCGAGTGGGGTCTGCAGCGCCGCCACGCCGAGCGCCTGCGCCTCATAGAGCTGTCCCGCGCCGCGCCCGGCCCAGCGGCCACGTCAAGGCCGGCTCCAACCCGACCGCCGTCCCCGCCATCACCGGGCACCACACAGCCTCGGGCTCCCCGACCGGCGGAAGGCCAGCCAGTCCCCCGCACCGAGAAACCCCGCACCTGGACCCGCTCCCACGGCCGCACCTGCGCGGGCGACCACGAGCGCCCGCGCACAAGCGAGCCTGACCCAAAGCTGCCGCCCGACACGATCGACATGCCGGCAGACACGATCGACGAAGGAACGCCCGCCTCCTCTGACCGGCCTGCGCCCACCGACCCGGCCTCGGTTCCGGCTTATCCCAGACCACCACTCAACACATTCCGACCAGCTCAGACCCACCGGCAACGCCCCGATCCTGGACGCCTCGGCCCAGCAAGCAGCTGTCAGGCCCGGTTCCAGCCGGAATGTCGCGGGCCGACCCGGTGCCGTCGTCGCGGCCCGGCGCGACAACGGACAGCCAGGCCGCCGCCTTCCCCGTCAGCTCACCGCCGCCTTCCCCGCCAGCTCGCCGCCGTCGACCAGCCAGTCGAGCAGGTTCTTCAGGCTGCCGGGCCAGGACGTGAAAGGCAGGCGGGCGGCACGAGTCCGCCTTTCGGTGACCGACTCTGCCTTTTTCATATCTCGCGGATTTAACATTCAACGGCGTCGCTCGTCACCGGGTTCCACTGGAGACAAAAGGGGGCAGATTCCCCATTTGAGCGTCGCCGCGAGAATGGTGGGTGGCGAAGATCGTGGGCAGCTTTGGATAAAAGCAGGTCTGCCGCCAGCAACGGGTGTGCTGACGACAGACCTGCGAATGAGCTGCGGCCGCGGGAAGCGGGGACCGGAGGGGTGTCAGGTGGCGGGTTGGTGGCGGGTGTTTGTCGGGGCCCAGGCGCAGGCGAGGACCGCTACCCCGGCGAGGACCGCTACCAGGATCAGGCCGATCAGCATGAGGAGGGTGTGGGAGCCGAGGTTGTCGGCAGCGGGTGCTATCGGGTTGGGGTGGTCCAGGCGGGCGGCCAGCCAACCTCTGGAGGCCAGGGCGGCCAGCGGGGCGCCGGTCAGGCGCAGGAAGGGCTGGACAGGCGCAGGAAGAGCTGGACAGGGAGCATGGCGGCCAGCAGGGCCGGTGGGGCCAGAGTGACCAGGAGCAGCTGGATGGCTTCGATGCCCAGGTTGAAGCCGCGCAGGATCAGGGCCAGCCGCAGGCCGTCACCGCGCCGAGCATCAGCACCGTGGCGCTGGCGAGACCGGCCCAGTGACGGCGGGCAAGAGAGGGGGTCACGTGATCACTCCAGTCACAGAAGAAGAGGTCACGTTAAGCCGCTTAAAAACCTATCAAACTGGCATATCCACGTTTTCTCCGCGAAGGAGACGCAGCGACTCGTCCAGCAGTTGCGGACTGCTGGCGAACACGAAGGCTCCCGTGCCCGGTCGTTCCTGGCCGTTGAGCCCGCGGTACACCCCGCCCGCCTCCGGGATGATCACCGAGCTGGCCGCGAAGTCCCAGATCTGCCCACTGGTCTGCACCGCCACGTCCAGGTCACCCTGCGCCACCAGCAGCGGCGGGTGCACCGGCCACGGCTGCTCGGCGGCCACCCCGAGCAGCGGCTCGGCCACCTCCCGCCCCCAGTCCAGCGGCACCACCCCGAGCCGGCTCCCGGCCACACCGTCGCGCGCGGCCGCCACGTGGATCCGCTCCACGTCGACCAGCCGCTCGGCAGCACCAACCCCGCCCCAACCCCCGGGAGGAACGCCCGGCGAGGAGGAGTGGGAATCGGCAGAAACCGAAGAAGGGGTGAAAGGGGCAAGGGACACGGCGGGAGTGAGGGGGTCAGCGCCAGAGGCGGAAGACGGAACAGAGGGCGCAAGGAGGGCGGCGGCAGCAGCGGGGACGGCGGAGGCAGGAACGGCGGGACCGGCAGGGGAGGCAGGGGCTGCGGCGTTGAACAGGGCTCGGGCGCGGAAGGCGCCTCGGCCGCGCTCCGCCCACCAGGCCAGGCCCTGCGCCGGGACCACCTGGACCCCCACGGTGACCTCGCCGTCCACCTCGAGGGCGATCAGCACCAGCCACCGGTTGTCGCCGCGGACGAACAGTGCCGTTCCGTCGATCGGGTCGATGATCCAGCGGCGGCCGTTGCCGCCGCTCGCCGTCTCGCCGTGTTCCTCGCCGAGGATCGCGTCCGCCGGGCGGGCGGCGGTCAGCACGGCACGGATGGTGTCCTCGACGGCACGGTCGGCCATGGTCACCACGCTGCCGTCCTTCTTGCGCTCCTGCGGCAGGTCGGCGATCACCGCGAAGTGGCGGAGCGCCTCGGTCGCGCCGGTCAGTGCGGCCCGCTGGGCCAGTTCCAGGTCCGTCTCCACCAGCCCATCCTGCCGGGTCCGGAGCAGGACTTGTCGGGTGACGGCAGAACGGCGTGGGAAGGTTGGAGTAACAACGCGTACTCAGATGGGACCCAGCGTGCCGGACCGGATCGCCAGTGGCGTCGTCTTCACGACCCCGCCGTCGCTGCCCCGGGGCCGGCACGAGCTCACCCGCGAGCAGGTCAGCACCGCGCAGCGCGAGAAGATGCTGATCGCCGCGACCGAGCTGCTGGCCGGCGAGGGCTACCGGGGCTTCGGCGTCCGGGAGATCTGCGCGCGGGCGGCGGTGTCACGGGCCGCTTTCTACGAGAGCTTCGCCGACAAGGACGCCTGCGTCTACGCGGCTTACGACCGGTTCATCGAGGTGTTCCTGGCCCGGCTGGCCGCGGACGCCGGGACCGCCCGGGACTGGGCCGGGGTGGTGGGCGGGTTCGTCACGGCCTACCTCGGGACGCTGGAATGGGATCGGGTCGCGGCCCGGGCGTTCCAGGTGGAGATGGACGCCCTCGGGCGGCCGGCGCGGCAGCGCCGCCGCCAAGCCGTCGAGCGTCTCGCCGGATTCATCCGTGACCTGCGGGAACAAAAGTTTCCCGGTGACGGTCCGGCCGCACCGCTGAGCGCCTTCGTTGGCGCGATCTACGCCCTCCGCCAGATCGCCTCGGACGCCTTGGACAGCGGAAGCAGCACTAGCGGACGCAGCGCGCCCGGAAGCAGCATGACCGGAGGCAGCACGACCGGAAACAGCACGAGCGGACGCGACAGCGCGACCGGAAGCAGCACGACCGGAAGCGACAGAAACGGCGGCGACCCGCGCGGAGACGACGCCGCGCCCGACGACAACGCGACCGGAAGCGACCACCAAGACACCACCGACCTACTAGCCCTGGCACCGGAACTGACGATCTGGCTGACCCGGATGGTGGAGGAGCCCAGATGACCGAGACCTGCACCGCGCCGGCCGCCGAGCAGGACCTGCTGAAACGGCTGCGTGAGCACGAGCCCGCCTCGTTCGGCGCCATGTTCCTGGAGCGGGCCGCCACGCAGCCGCAAGCCGTCGCCTACCTGCGCCCCGGCCCGGACGGTTGGCAGCCGCAGAGCTGGTCACAGACCGCGCAGACGGTCACCGAGATCGCCGCCGGCCTGATCGATCTCGGACTGCAGCCGGAGGACCGGGTCGCGATTGCCAGCGGTACCCGGGTCGAGTGGATCGAGGCGGACTTCGGTGTGATGTGCGCCGGGGGCGCGACCACCACGGTCTACCCGTCGTCGTCGGCCGAAGAGGTCGCGCACATCCTGACCGATTCCGGCAGCCGGTTCGCGATCGTGGAGAGCGCCGCGCACCTCCCGAAGATCCTCTTCGAGGGCACGCCGGTCGAGCGGGTGGTGCTGATCGACGGCGACGCGGACGATCCGCGGGTACAGACCCTCGCCGCGCTGCGCGCGCTCGGCCGCACGCTCCTGGAGGGCGATCCCGACCGGGTCACCTCGACAACCTCTCGGGTACGACCTGACGACCTGGCCACCCTGATCTACACGTCCGGCACGACCGGCCTGCCCAAGGGTGTCCGGGTCGCCCACTCCGCGTGGATCTACCAGGGCCTGGCGATCGAGGCGATGGGCATCGTGCACCCGGACGACCTGGGTTACCTCTGGCTGCCGCTGTCGCACGCGTTCGGCAAGGCGCTGCTGAGCTGCCAGCTGTCGGTCGGCTTCCCGTTCGCGGTGGACGGTGACGTCAGCAGGATCGTGCAGCGCCTCGGCGAGGTCCGGCCGACCATCATGCCGGCCGTCCCGCGGATCTTCGAGAAGGTGTACGCCGCGGTCAGCGCGTCCACCGGCGTACAAAAACTGCTCTTGAACTGGGCCGTCGGGGTCGCGGACCGCAAGAAATCCGGCCTCCGGTTCCGGGTGGCGGACCGCCTGGTCCTGGCGAAGGTCCGGGCGCGGTTCGGCGGCCGGATGCGCTACTTCATCTCCGGCGCCGCCGCGCTCTCCCCGGACATCGCCCGCTGGTTCGACGCGATCGGCCTGCCGATCGCGGAGGGTTACGGCCTCACCGAGTCGTGTGCGACGACCATCTTCAACCGGCCGGACCGCCCGGAGTACGGCACGGTCGGCATGCCGCTGCCCGGCACCCGGGTGAAGATCGCCGAGGACGGTGAGATCCTGCTCAACGGCCCCGGCATCATGCAGGGCTACCACGGCCTCGACACGGAAGACGTGCTCAGCGACGGCTGGCTGCACACCGGGGACATCGGCGAGATCACCGAGCGTGGCTCGTTGCGCATCACCGACCGTAAGAAAGACCTGATCAAGACGTCGAACGGCAAGTACGTCGCACCGCAGGCGATCGAGGCCCGGTTCAAGGCGATCTGCCCCCTGGCCGGCCAGTTCGTGGTGCACGGTGAGAAGCGCAAGTTCATCACCGCGCTGATCGACCTGGACCCGGACGAGGCCGCGAAGTGGGCCGATGCGCACGGCCTCGCCGACGCGCCCTACGCCGAGATCGCCGGGTCCGCCGCACTCCGCGCGGATCTTCAAACATGTGTCGACCGGTTGAACGAGACGCTCAACTCCTGGGAGACGATCAAGAAGTTCGCCGTGCTGGACCGCAATCTGACCGTCGAGACCGGCGAGTTGACGTCGTCGCTGAAGCTGCGCCGCCGGGTGGTCGAGGAGCAGTACCAGGCCGAATTGGACAGTCTCTACAACTAAGGTCGACGGCATGCATCGAAGCCGGTTGTACGGACTGTTCATGGACACCCCGGAGGGCGAGGCGGCCGCCGCGAGCACCTTCTGGGCCTCGGCGCTCGGTGGAGCCGTCGAGCCGATCCCCGAGGAGCCGGAGTTCACCCGGATCGCCGGGGTGTTCCCGGGCCTGGCGGTGGACGTGCAGGCGGTGCACGACACGGCCCGCTACCACGTCGACATCGAGACCGACGACGTCGACGCGGAGACCGCCCGGCTGCTGAGCCTGGGCGCCGAGCTCTCCACCGACCACGGCGGCCACAAGATCCTGCGGGCGCCGGGCGGGCACCTGCTCTGCGTGGTGCCGGTGCAGAGCTCGGGTGATCTGTTCGCCACCGAGGCGAAGACCTGGCCGTAGCCGGGACGGCGGTGACGCGCGAGACCACCACGGGCTCCCGGGCGACATCGGTCAGTCAGCCTTGAAGATCAGCAGACCGTTGGCGGGGATGGTCATGGCGGCCCACGGATCGGCCGTGATCATCCCGGCGTTGCCGGCGACCTGCGGGTTCGGGAAGTGGTCGAAGTAGTCGCTGTTGAAGACCTCCCGCCAGCGGCCCGGGCGCGGGAAGGCGAGCCGGTAGTCATACAGCGTCGACTCGCTGAACGTCAGCACCACCGTCACCTCCTCGCCCCGGGGAGAGCCACGGCGGAACGCGAGGACCCGGTTCGCCTCGTCGACGTGCAGGATCTCCAGGCCCTCGGAGCGCAGGGCGGGCAGCGCGCGCCGCAGCCGGATCAGCTCGCGGGTGCAGCGCAGGAAGTCGGCCATGTGCCGGTCCGCGCCGAGCGCGCCGTCCCACCAGATCAGCCGGTCGCTGCGGCCCGGGCTGTCCGACCAGAGCTTGTCCTCGAGGAACTCCTGGCCCATGAAGATCATCGGGAGGCCGGGCGCGGTCAGCAGCAGGCCGGTGGCGACCCGGGAGCGGCTGCGGGCATACCAGGACCGCGGGTTCGACCCGTCGGCGAGCCGGGCGATCCGCGGCGCCCGGTGATCGTCCATGTCCAGCACCAGATCGTGGTTCTCCAGGCAGTTGTACGAGCGCCAGGTCTCCCCCTCGACGCGCAGCCCGTCCGCGATCCGCCCGACCCCGGCGCCCCGGTCGGCGACCACGCCGCGCACCGCGTCCCGCAGCCGGTCGGCGTAGTGCACGTCGAAGCCCATCCCGCCGGGCGGCGGCTGCACGGCCAGCCGGCGGTCCTGCCCCCAGTACTCGGCGATCTGCACGGCCTGCGGTTTGGCCGCCCGCAGCGTCCCGGTCAGCTCCTGGCAGAACCCCCTGCCGCCCATCGCGTCGATCACCGTGACCTCGTCGAAGCGCAGCCCGTCGCCGTGGTACTCGTCGAGGAACATCAGCGCGTTCGCGGTCAGGAACTCGCGCACCGGCGCCCGGTCGAAGGCGAACACGCGCCCACCGGCCCACATCTGCCCGGAGAAGTACGCGTTGTTGTCCGGCCCCGGCCCGGCCGGCAGGTCGATGTAGTCCAGGCTCTGCGGATCGAGGCCGCCACCGGCGTGGTTGTAGACCACGTCGAAGATCACCGCGAGGCCGTAGAGGTGGCAGACGTCGACGAACGCCTTGAGCTGGCTGGCCTGCCCGGCGAGCTGCTCGTGCTTGAGCGGCCCGGCGCCGCGGGCGGCGAGCAGCTCGTTGACCACGTCCAGGTAGGGCGCCAGCGCCTGCGGGTCGACGCAGTAGTCCATCTCCGGGGAGAACAGGTCGGTGCCGTTGTAGCCGAGGCTCCACTCCCCCTGGAACTCGTTGACCGGCAACGGCTGCACCGCGGTCACCCCGAGATCGGCGAGGTAGGGCACCCGCTGCACCGCGTCGAGCAGCTTCGCGGTGCGGTGCGCCCGCCGGTCGCGCCCGGACCGGTCACTCGCCGCGAACACGCCGACGTGGAACTGGTAGACGATCAGGTCGGCGAAGTCCGGCGGCCGCCAGTCCCGGTCGTGCCACGGGTAGACGCGGTCGTCGACGACCAGGGCGTCACACTCGGGGTATCCGTACAACTCCAGCTCACGGGCCTGCGGGTCGCGTTTGAAGCCCTCGCCGCCGGTGCCGAGCACGTAGAAGCGGTATTTCGTGCCGGCCTCCACGCCGGGGAAGAACCCGGTCCAGTCCCCGGTCGCCGGATCCTTGACCAGCTCGTCGTCCGGGTCGGGCAGGTAGGTGAAGACGCCGTCGAGCGCCACGTACACCCGCTGCGCGGCCGGCGCCCAGAACCGGAACGCCACGCCACCGTCCACCAAGGTCGCACCGCGCGGCGTGCCGGCGGTGATGTGCTCCTGCGAAGCCGCCATCCCCTCACGCTAGAAGCCGGCCCACGGAACCTCCGTCAGCTGCCCGACAACCCCATTTTTTCGGTACGCACACGGAGCGCCCGACCGCAGGCTACGAGCCGAGTCCCGGGCTGGTCTCGCGCGAGACCGCGGCCGCCCCGGACCGCAGCGCGCGTTCGGGTCCCGGCTGGCGCTCAGGGGTGCTTCGCACCCTCGGAGACACCCCTGGAAGCCAGCCGGCGGCGGTGAGACGCGCGGCGGTCCGGGCCACCCGCGGACGGGCGCTCCGCCGGCGTACCGAAAAGTCGGCGTACCAAGAAGTCGGCGTACCGAAAAGTCGGCGCGCCGAGATGGGGTCAGTCGAGGCGGAAGAGGTCGGTGGCCTGGGTGGCGCGGAGCAGCCACCGCAGGTGTGGCTGGGGGTTGCGCAGGTGGCAGGTGGCGTTGCGGGCGCCGGCCACGCAGCGGGCCGCCACCAGCATCCGCAGGCCGGCCGCGTCGCAGAAGTCCACCTCGGCCACGTCGATGTGGATCTGGCGGACCGGGGCGGCCAGGCCGAGCACGTCGTAAACCCTGGTCAGGTCGTAGAGCTGGGTCTGCAGGGCGGTCACCGACATGGCGTCCAGACTGCCCTGCAACTGGATCATCAACCGGTCGCCCTGGCGGGCGCCGGCGATCCGGGTGCCCGCGAAAGCGGGCGGATCAGGGCTCATGTCGC
This sequence comes from Actinoplanes awajinensis subsp. mycoplanecinus, assembly GCF_001509495.1. Lineage (NCBI taxonomy): Bacteria > Bacillati > Actinomycetota > Actinomycetes > Micromonosporales > Micromonosporaceae > Actinoplanes > Actinoplanes awajinensis. The sequence goes on from NZ_LLZH01000293.1 coordinate 42,485, forward strand.
CCTCCCTCCGAGCGGTCGCGGAGGATCGCCCAGACCAGTTTGCCGCCACGGGCCGGCATCGCACCCCACGCCGAGGCCGCCGCTCCCACGATCCGCAAGCCGAGACCGCGGTCGGTGAGCGACGGCCCGAGTGGGCCCGGCACCGGGTCGCGGATCTCTGGCAGCGCCGGGTGACCGTCGTAGATCGCGAGGTGCAGGGCCGCCGAGCCGCCGGTGCCCCGCGGCGACACGATCACCTCGATGTCGGTGCCGGCGTGTTCGGCGGCGTTGACCACCAGCTCGGACGCCACCAGCAGGCCGCGCTGGCGCAGGTGGGCGAGGTCCCAGCCCCGGCAGGCGTCGCTGACCAGGGACCGGGCCAGGGCCGCGGCGGCCGGGTCGGGCGGCAGGGCAAGGTGCATCCGGTCGATCAGCGGGCGCCGGTCGGCCAGCGCGGCGTGGGCCTGCTGGACCGACGCGTACGTCACCAGGAAGTCGCGGGCGCCGAGACGCCGCAGCCGGCGGGCGAGCGGGATCGGCGCCGGCAGGCACACCGCGATCGCGATCGGCGGCTGCATGGCGGCGCCCTGCGCGCACAGGGTGAGCCAGAGCGGCACGCTGACCGCGCGCGGGTCGGCGAGCCGGTGCAGGTCGACGATCATGCCGGTCGGGTGTTCGGCCAGGCACTTGTCCAGCACGGTACGGGCCTTCCAGGACAGTTCCCGGTCCCAGCGCCCGGTCAGCGTCACCTCGATGATCGCGGTGTCCGGGTCGATGACGGCCTTCACCGAGGTGTCGGTCACGGGCTCGGACCACCCGATCAGATGTGGCGAGTCCGCTGCCATGTCACCTTCTTCCGGCAGACGTGCTCCAACGACATCCATCACTGTCGCCCGCTATTCTTGAATTGTCCCAAAGACCCCGTCAACGCAGATTCATCATGCGCGGATGATCCTGGGGCCCGGTCCGCTCCGGGCCCCGCTCCTCAGAGGCCGCTGTGGTACGCCAGCACGCCCCGGTTGATCGCGGTGATCGCCTTACGGGCGGTGTCCTTGACGCTCGGCGACGCCGCCGACGCCTCCCGGATCTGACCGAGCAGGTCGAGCACCTGGCGCGCCCACCGGACGAAGTCACCGGCCGGCATGTCCGCGTCGTACTGGTGGCCGCTGGCCAGGACCTTGGCGAGCGGCTCGCCCCGGGCCCAGCGGACGATCGGCCAGACGAAGCCCGGGTCGGGCTCACGGGTCAGGGTCAGCCCGTGCTCGGCCTCGTCGGCCGCGATCTCGCCCCACAGCTTGGCGCAGGCGTCGACGGCCGCGGCGATCGGGCCCTTCGGCACCGAGGCGCGGTCCTCACCCTCGCGGCGGGACTCGTAGAGCACCATGGACACCGCGGCGGCCAGCTCGTCGGGCTCGAGGCCGTCCCAGGCGCCCTGGCGCAGGCACTCGGCGACCAGCAGGTCGGCCTCGGACCAGATCCGGCCCAGCATCCGGCCGGCCTCGGTGACCTCGCCGTCGGCGGAGAGATAGCCCCGGGCCGCGAGCACCGCGCAGACCTGGTCGAACGTGCGGGCCAGCGAACCGGTCCGCCCGGCCACCTTGTCGCGCAGCGCGTCGGTGTCGCGCAGCAGGCGGTGCCGGCGCTCCGCCCAGCGGGCGTGGTCCTCCCGCTCCGGGCAGCCGTGGCACGGGTGCTGGCGCATCTGCACCCGCAGCAGCGCGATCTCGGCGTCCTCACCCGGGGCCGGACGGTTGCGGCCGCCCCTGCGGCGGTCGGTGTGCCGGTCCAGGCCGGTCGCACTGATCTGGGCGGCCAGGTCGCGGCGGGCGCCCGGGGAGCGGTGGTTGAAGTTCTTCGGCACCCGGAGCCGGGCCAGCACCTCGGCCTCGCCGCCGAACTCGGCCGGGCTGACCCGGCCGGCCCAGCGGTCCTGGGTGAGCACCAGCGGGCGGGGCTCACCGAACCCGCTGGCGGCCGGCTCGAGCACGACGGCCAGCCCGGCCCGCCGGCCGTTCGGCACCCGGATCACGTCGCCGGCGCGGAGCTTCTCCAACGAGTCGACGGCGGCCGAGCGGCGCTGCGCCACACCCTGCCGGGCCATCGACTTCTCCCGGTCGGCGATCGCGACCCGGAGCCCGAAATACTCGTCGAAGTCGCCGTGGTGGCAGGCGGCGTCCTCGCCGTACGTCTGCATGGTCTCGACGTTGCGCTGCACCTGCCGCGCCAGGCCGACCACCGAGCGGTCCGCCTGGAACTGGGCGAACGACGACTCGAGCAGCTCGCGGGACTTGTCCGCGCCGACCGTGCCGACCAGGTTGACCGCCATGTTGTAGGACGGGCGGAACGAGGACCGCAGCGGATAGGTGCGCGTGGAGGCCAGCCCGGCCACGTGCCGCGGGTCGACCTCGGGGCTCCAGAGCACCACGGCGTGGCCCTCGATGTCGATGCCGCGACGCCCGGCCCGGCCGGTGAGCTGGGTGTACTCCCCCGGGGTCAGGTCGACGTGCGCCTCGCCGTTGAACTTGACCAGGCGCTCCAGCACCACGCAGCGGGCCGGCATGTTGATGCCCAGCGCCAGCGTCTCGGTGGCGAAGACTGCCTTGACCAGGCCGTTGAGGAAGCACTCCTCGACCGCTTCCTTGAAGGCGGGCAGCATGCCGGCGTGGTGCGCGGCGACACCCCGCTCGAGGCCGTCGAGCCACTCCCAATAGCCCAGCACCGAGAGGTCCTCGGCCGGGATGCTGGCCACCTTGACCTGGGCGATCTGCCGGATCGCGGCGCGCTCCTCGTTGTTGGTCAGGCGCATGCCGGCGTTGAGGCACTGCTGGACCGCGGCGTCACAGCCGGCCCGGCTGAAGATGAACAGGATGGCCGGCAGCAACCCGGCCTTGTCCAGCCGGTCGACCACCTCGTGGCGCGGCGGCGGCTGCCAGCGGCGGCCCCGGTTGCCGCCGCCCTTCCACCCGGTGTTGGCGCGCTCGCCGAGCTCCATCCGGCGTTCCATCTCGCGGGTGTAGCGCAGCAGCTCCGGGTGCACGTCGTGTTTCTTCGCCGCGTCGGCGTCGTGGAACAGGTCGAACATCCGCCGGCCGACGAGCATGTGCTGCCAGAGCGGGACCGGCCGGTGCTCGCTGACCACCACCTCGGTCTCGCCGCGGACGGTGACCAGCCAGTCGGCGAACTCCTCGTAGTTGCTCACCGTGGCGGAGAGCGACACCAGGGTGACCGAGGACGGCAGGTGGATGATCACCTCTTCCCAGACCGCGCCGCGGAACCGGTCGGCGAGGTAGTGCACCTCGTCCATCACCACATACGCCAGGTTCTTCAGCGCGGACGACCCGGAGTAGAGCATGTTGCGCAGCACCTCGGTGGTCATCACCACCACCGGGGCGTCACCGTTGATCGCGTTGTCGCCGGTGAGCAGGCCGACCTTGTCGGCGCCGTAGCGGTCGACCAAGTCGTGGTATTTCTGGTTGGAGAGCGCTTTGATCGGCGTGGTGTAGAAGCACTTGCGCTGCCCCGAGGCGAGCGCCAGGTGCACCGCGAACTCGCCGACGACCGTCTTGCCGGCGCCGGTCGGCGCGCAGACCAGCACGCCGTTGCCGCGCTCGAGCACCTCACAGGCCGCCCGCTGGAAGTCGTCGAGGTCGAAGCCGACATCGAGCATGAAGTCGGTGAGCTCCGGGAACTCGGCGACTCGCGCCGCCCGCCGCTTGGATTCCGCATACCGTTCGGCGGGACTAGTCATGAACACCAGGTTAGTTCGCCCGTATGACAATTTGCAGCACGGTGGTGGCCGTCGGGCGGAGATCCGGGCATCGGTAAGGTGCACGAGTGCCGCATGCCACCGAACCTGCCCAGTCCGCGCGGCTCGTGGAGGCCGTGCTGTTCGACTTCCACGGCACTCTCGCCCAGGTGGAAGACGCGGTGACCTGGGTCGTCGCGGCTGCCGCGGCCTGTGGCGCGCAGCTCGAACGAGCGAAGGCCACCATCCTGGCCGACCGTCTGGTGACCGCCGGGCGCGCCGGTGGGCCGCTGCCCTATCGGGTGCCGCCGCACCTGGCCGAGCACTGGGCCGATCGTGATCTCTACGAGCACAGCCACCGGGCCGCGTACACCGGGCTGGCCTCGACCGTGCAGACCGACGTCGTGGGCCTCGCCGAGGCGCTCTACGCCCGGCTGCTGGTCGCCGACGGCTGGTTGCCGTATGCGGACACCGAGCCCACGCTGCGCACGCTGCACGGCGCCGGGATCAAGGTGGCGGTGGTCAGCAACGTCGGGTTCGACATCCGGCCGCACTTCGCGCACTGGGGCCTGGACTCGCTGGTCGACACGTTCGTGCTGAGCTATGAGGTGGGCCGGACGAAACCGGACCCGGCGATCTTCCTGCGCGCCTGCGGTCTGCTCGGCGCTGATCCGGACCGGACACTGATGGTGGGAGATTCGGCGGCGGACGCCGGTGCGGTCCAGGCCGGCTGCGCCACTCTCGTGCTGCCGGCCGCGGAGCCGGGCCGCAGCAACGGGCTGGGCGCGTCGCTCGCGCTCGCCGGTTGTGTCTAGCCGTCAGAGGTAGCGGTCGAGGACGGTGCCGCGGCGGCCCTTGCCGCCCGTCACCGGGGTGGCCGCGTCGGTGCCGGACTCCGCGCTGGTCGCCGCGGTGGCCATCGCCTTGAGCGCCTCGCGGGCGCTGCCGAGCACCGAGTTCGCCATGGCCGACATCGAGGAGTTGCCGCTGCGGGCGATCGTGTTCGTCGTCATGCCCTCAGATTCGGGTCGCCCCGGGGGAATCTGACCCTTGGCTCAACAGAGCAACCGGATCGCACCCGGGACAACTTTCATGTCCAGCGGCAGCGGGCCGAGCCGCTCCCCGTCCGCGTACCCGATGATCCCGTCGGCCACGACCCGCACGTGCCGGCCGCGCAGCAGGTGGACCCGTGGATCGGTGACGTGGGTGCCGCCGCGCAGGCGGGGTTTGAGCCGGGTCAGCCCGGTGCGCCCGAGCGGGCTGGCCCAGATCACGTCGAGCAGCCCGTCGGCCGGGTCGGCGTCCGGCAGGATCCGCATCCCGCCGCCGTAGCTGGCCGCGTTACCGACCGCGACGATCTCGGCCCGCACGGTCCGCACCTCGCCGTCGACCTCGAGGGTGTAGGTGCGGGCCCGCAGCCGGGCGAGTTCGAGGAGGATCGCCAGGTCGTAGCGGCGCGGGCCGCGGGGCCAGACCATCCGGTTGGCGCGGTCGTTGACCAGGGCGTCGAAGCCGGCCGCCAGGACCGCGCAGAACCAGCGTTCGCGTCCGGCGGCGTCGGCGGTCCGGACCGCGTCGATCCGGTGGTCCCGGTCCGCGACCAGGGCCGCGGCGATCCCCTCCGCAGATTGCAGCGGATCATGTGGTACGCCCACAGCGCTCGCGAAGTCGTTCCCGGTCCCGCCCGGCACCACCCCGAACCCGACCGCCCGTCCCGCGACGGCCTGCAGCACCCGGTGCACGGTGCCGTCCCCGCCGACCGCGACCAGCGCCACCGCCCCGCCGTCCACGGCCCGGTGGCAGGCCTGCTCGGCAGCGGTCCCGCTGTCCGCCTCGAGGAGCCGCACCGGATGCCCGGCAGCCCCGAGCGCCTGCACCACCCCGGGAAGCACACCGCGGTGCCGTCCGCGCCCCGCCCGGGGGTTGGCCAGCACCGCGATGAAACCGTTCGCCACCGTTCAGCTATGTCATGTCGTCGAAGCGGCGCTCCAGCGAGGCAGGCCGTTCCACCGGGGTGGGTCCGTCGACCGGCGTGGGCGTCTCGATCGGGTCGGAGGCGCCGACCGGGACACGCTCCTCCTCGAGGGTGGAGATCGCGTCGTCGTCGAGGCCCGCGTAGATCTCCTTGCCGACACCCTTGCGGCGGTCGTTGAGGAACGAGATCCCGACGGCCACGAAGTAGAGCGCGACGATGCAGGCCGCCAGCAGGCTCATGCCGAACGGGCCCGGGTCGGGAGTGGCGATCGCGGCGAACGCGAACGACAGGAAGACCACCGCGCGCCACCAGCTGAGCAGCCGCTTGGCCGAGACCACGCCGGTGAAGTTGAGCATCAGCAGCAACAGCGGGAACTCGAACGCGATGCCGAACAGCATCAGCATGTTCATCACGAAGCCGACGTAGGACGTGACCTCGAGCTTGGTCGGGGCGCCCAGCACACCGGCGTCCATGATGAAGGCCAGGCTGTGGCCGATCACGAAGTAGGCCAGCACCACGCCGGCGCTGAACAACGGCACGGCGATCGCGACGAAGACGTAGGCCCACTTGCGCTCGTGCCGGTGCAGACCGGGTGCCACGAACGCCCAGAGCTGGAAGAGCCAGACCGGCGCGCCGACCAGCAGGCCGACCCACAGCGAGATCTTCAACCGCAGCATCAGCTGGTCGGTGACCGCCAGCGTGATGAACTCGCAGCTGCCGGTGGTGTCGTTGATCGAGCTGGGCAGCGCGCAGTACGGAGCCTTCAGGATGCCGAAGACCCACTGGGAGATGATGAAGCCGACGATCAGGCCGAGGACGACCGCGATCGAGGCGATGAAGAGCCGGTTGCGCAGCTCCCGGACGTGCTCGATGAGCGTCATCGAGCCGTCGGAAGCCTGCTCGAACTTGCTCGGCCCCTTGTTACGGCGCAGGCTCAGAGAAGCCATCGCCCGGGGTCAGCGGTCGTTGGTGCGCTGCACCGGGTCGACGTAGGGCTGCGCCGGCGGCGGCTGCGGCGGCTGGTAGCCCGGCTGCGGCGGCTGGTAACCCTGCGGCGCCGGCGGGGGCTGCTGCTGGTAACCCGGCTGCTGGTACCCCGGCTGGTAACCGGGCTGCTGCACATCACCCTGGATCGGCTGGCGCGAATACTGCGCGTCGGCCTTCTCCGCCAGGTTGTCGGTGCTGCCGTCATCAACGAGACCCTTGGTCTCCGCCTTGATGATCCGCAGCGAGCGCCCGAGGGAACGCGCCGCATCCGGCAGCCGCTTCGCGCCGAACAGCAGCACAAGCACGACGACGAGAATGATGATGTGCCATGGCTTGAGGGCGCCCATGGGATTGACTCCAAGTCGGTCGGATCAGGTTGCGGGGTCCATCGTACGTGTCAATTCCGGCGATCCGGCATGCCGGAACCTGCGAGATTCTTACGGATCCGCTTTGCGGCCCGGACAACGGGGCGCTAACGACGCACTTCACTTGCCGCGGTTGGCCTTGATCTGTTCGAGGTGGTCCTGTGCCTGCTCAGCGCGCTGCTGCAGGCCGAGCACGGTCTGCTGCAGTTTCTCCGCGCCGGACTGCACGCGCAGCGCCTCCTCCTGACGCAGCTGCAACCGGCGAGCCGCCCGGTTCAGCCCGGACAACCGGCCCAGCAGCCGCAGACCGGCGAGGACGAGCACGAGCACAGCGATGACCACGACGGCGATCCAGACCCACATCAGCACCGCGTCACCCTATCGGCCGGTGGCCGGGTCCGCTTCGAGGGCATGCGGCGCGGCGTACTGGTCGAGGGCCGCGTGTGCCGCCGCGCGGATCTGTTCGACCAGCTCGGGCGGGCCGGTGACGGTCACGTCGCGGCCCAGGCCGACCAGGAACCGCTGCGCCCAGCCCAGGTCGGTGACCCGCATGGTGACCAGCCACTCGCCGGGCTCCTCGACCACGTCCTCGACCGGGTAGTACTCGGTGATCCACCGGCCGCCGCGACTGACCCGCAGGGTGACCAGCGGAAGCTCTGGGCCGGGCCGGAAGACGCCGTCGCTCATGTCGTGCGGCACCGCACCGACCGGCGGCCGGGACGGCTCGTCGAGCACGGTGAACGCGTCGATCCGGTCGATCCGGAACATCCGGGTCGCCTCGGCCCGCCGGCACCACGCCTCCAGGTACGCGAACGTGCCCACGGTCAGCATCCGCATCGGGTCGACGACCCGCTCGGTGGTCTCGTCCCGGGCGGCCGTGTAATACGTCAGCCGCAGCGCGTTGCCGGAGTCGACCGCCGCCCGGACCGCGGTCAGCCGCTCCTGGTTGGCCGGCAGCTTGACCGCCACCGGGGCGCCGGCCAGGTCACCGGCGGCGCTCTCGATCTTGGCGAGGGCCCGCTCGATGGCGTCCCGGGAGCCGATCCCGGGGGTCTCGGCGAGCATCCGCAGCGCCACCACCAGGGCGAGCGCCTCGTCCGGGTTGAGGCGCAGCGGCTTGTCGATGCCGGCGTCGTGGCTGATCGTCACGGTGTCGCCGTCGAACGCCATGTCGATCAGGTCGCCGGGGCCGTACCCGGGCAGCCCGCACACCCAGAGCAGCTCCAGGTCCTCGCGGAGCTGGCGCTCGGTGACGGCCAGGTCGGCGGCCGCCTCGGCGACCCGGATACCGGGCCGGGCCAGCAGGTAGGGCACCAGGTTGAGCAGCCGGCCGAGCCGGTCCGCCGACGGCGTGCGCAGGGTGCTCATCGCGTCACCTCCGCGACGCTGCGGTCGTGCCGGGACGCCAGCTCCTTGAGCTGCTGGATCACGGCGTCGCGCAGCTCCGGCGGGCTGTCCGCGCGGGCGTCCGGGCCGTACCCGGCGATGCGAGCGGCGAGCCACTCCGGATCGCCGTACGAAATGGTCAAGATGTCGCCCTCCGGAGCGGTGACCACGGCGCTGGCCAGCCGGCGCAGGCCGGCGGCCCGGCCCGGCCGGACGGTGACCGTGGCGCGGCCGTTGCGGGCGATCGGCCCGGAGCTGCGGGCCACGTGCTTGATCAGGTCGAGGTCGGCGGGCGGGGTGAACGCCTCCGGGCGGCCGACCGCGCGGACGTCGCCGACGATCCGGGACAGCCGGAAGCAGCGCGCCGCGTTGCGGTCCTTGTCGTGGCCGACCACATACCACCGGCCGCGCCAGCAGACCACGCCCCACGGCTCCAGCCGGCGGGCGCTGGGCTCGTCGACCTCGGGGACGCGGTACTTGAAGCTGACCGCGCGGCGGTCCCGGGCGGCAGTGGTGAGCGGGCCGAACGACGGGTCGACGGTGACCACCGGCTCCACCCCGAGGGTGGCCTGCGGATCCACCTCGACACCGGCGGCGCGCAGCTTGGCCAGCCCGGACGACGCGGCGGCGGCCAGACCGGCGTGCTGCCAGAGCCGCGCGGCGATGCCGACCGCGGCGGCCTCGTCCGGTTCGAGCAGGATGTCGGGCAGCGCGTACTCACGCTGCGCGATCCGGTAACCCGGCTCCTGGTCGAAGATGCTCGCGGTGCCGGTCTCCAGGGGCACGCCGAGCTCACGCAGCTCGGCCTTGTCCCGTTCGAACTTGCGTTGGAAGGCTTCGTGGTCCCGGGGGTCCGACGGGTCGTGCTCGTAACCGGGCACGGTCGCGGCGATCTGCGCGGCGGTCAGGAACCGCCGCGTGGACAGGAGGCAGATCACCAGGTTCACCAGGCGCTCGGTACGAGTGCGCGACACGACAGGAAACCTAGCAGCCCGCACCCGCCGACTGTTATTCGTGACCGGTGCGGGGAACGATGCCGTCGTGACGATCGCACCCGAACCCGAGACCGCACCCACCGGCCTGCCCGACACCGGGCCGCCCGCCGAGACCGAGAGTGTCGGCACCGTGGTCCTGGCCGGTGCGGCGAACCTGGTGATCGCGGTCGCCAAGCTGGTGGCGGGCATGCTCTCCGGGTCCGCGGCGATGCTCTCCGAGGCCGCCCACTCGTTCGCCGACACGGTCACCGAGGTGTTCCTCTACGTGGCGTTGCGCCGGGGAGGAAAACCGGCAGACGAGGAACACCCGTTCGGGTACGGCAAGGAGAGCTACGTCTGGGCGTTCATCGCCGCCCTGTTCACCTTCGTCGGCGGCGCCGGCTTCTCCGTCTACCACGGCGTGGCCACCATTCTCAGCGGCGAGCACAGCGGCCACTACCTGGTCGCCTACGCCGTGCTGGCGGTCTCGTTCCTGGCCGAGGGCACCTCGTTCCTGAAGGCCCGCCGCCAGGTCCGCGACGAGTCCCGCCGGTGGAAGGTCAGCTCGGCCCGCTTCCTGCGCCTCACCCCGGACACCACGGTCAAGGCGGTGTACTTCGAGGACGCGGCCGCCCTGATCGGCCTGCTCGTCGCGGCCGCCGGGCTGGGCCTGGCCCAGCTGACCGGCTCGGAGGTCTGGGACGGGCTGGCCTCGATCGTGATCGGCCTGCTGCTGCTGGCGGTCGCGTTCGTGCTGGCCCGCAGCAACGTGTCGCTGCTGGTCGGCCGCGCGGTGCCCCGCAAGATCCACAACCAGATCGCCGCCGACCTGCGGTCGATCCCGGTGGTCACCGCGGTGCCGACGCTGCTGACCATGCAGATCGGGCCGGGCGACATCCTGGTCGCCGCCAAGGTCGACTTCGACGACAACGCGCAGGGCCGCGAGATCGAGGCCGCGTCGGACGAGGCCGAGCGCCGGCTGCGGGAGCGGTTCCCGGAGATCCGGTACGTCTTCCTCGACCCGACCCGCGGCGTGCCGGGACGCGACCACGTCGACGGTGGCCTGGACCGATAGGGTCGCCTGCATGGTGCGGTGGCGGTCGGGGACGGTTCTGTCGGTACGGCGCAGCTGGCGCGGAGCCATCGAACTCGACGTCGAGACCGGTGACGGGCTGCTGCGCGCGCTCGCCTACCCGGCGCTGGTCGGTGACCCGGCGCCCGGCGACCGGGTGCTGCTCAACGTCGGCGCGCTGGTGATGGGCCTGGGCACCGGCGGGTACGCCCTGGTGGTCGCCCTGCCGGACCGGCTGCCCCCGGACCCGGCCGACGACGGCGCCACCCGCGACTCCGGTCACCTGGTCAAGGCCCGGTACACCCCGCTGCAGCCGATCCTGCTCGGTGTGGACGAGGAAGCCTCGGTTTTCAGAAAAGTCATGGAAACCGCCGAGTCCCTGGACGGGATGCCGGTGATCACCGCGGACCTGCACTCGGCGCTGCCGGCGATCCTGGCCGGTGTGCACGCCGACCGGCCGTCGGCCCGGGTGGCGTACGTGATGACCGACGGCGGGGCGCTGCCGGCCTGGTTCTCCCGCACGCTGGACGGGCTGGCCGGGCGGCTGGCCGGGACGGTCACCACCGGGCAGGCGTTCGGCGGGGACCTGGAGGCGAGCACGGTGCACGTCGGGCTGCTCGCCGCGCGGCACGTGCTCGGCGCGGACGTCACCATCGTGGCGCAGGGGCCGGGCAATCTGGGCACCGGCACCACCTGGGGGTTCTCCGGGGTGGCGCTGGGCGAGGCGGTCAACGCGATCGGGGTGCTCGGCGGGCGCCCGGTCGGCTCGCTGCGGATCTCCGACGGCGACGGGCGGGCGCGGCACCGTGGCGTGTCGCACCACAGCCTCACCGCGTACGGGAAAGTCGCCCTGATCCGGGCGGACCTGCCGGTGCCGGAGGGTCTCGAACCGGCCCTGGCCGCCGAGGTCGACGCGGCGCTGGTGCCGCTCGCGGCGCGCCACCGCCTGGTCCGCGTCCCGGTGGACGGCCTGGACGCGGCGCTGCGGGCCAGCCCGGTGCCGCTCTCCACGATGGGCCGCAAGCTGGACGAGGACCACGGCTACTTCCTGGCCGCCGCGGCCGCCGGCCGGCACGCCGCGGCCCTGCTCGACCGGTAGCTCCCGGGGCGGAACCGCACAGACATTCCGGGCCGGCGCCGATAGGACCGGTATGGCGGATCTCGACGCGATGGCCCTCGTCCTCGACGAGTACGAGGACGCGCTCACCTTCGACGTCGACGCGGCCGCACGGCAGGCCGCCGCGATCGAGGACGCGGCCGGGGCGACCGAGCTGGGCTGGCGCGCCCGGCTGCTGCGGGCCGACGTGATCGAACGGCGCGGGGAGCTGGCCGCGGCCGCCCGGACGCTCTCCGAGATCCTGGACTGGGCGACCCTGCACGAGTGCCGCCGGGTGGTGGCGCGCACCCACCGGATCCTGGCCCGGCTCTACCGCGCGATGGGTGACCTGGCCGCGAACCTCGACCACATGCTGCAGTGCGTGACCGCGCTCGACGACACCACGCCGGTGTCCGGCCGGATCGCCTGCGTGATCAAGCTGGCCGACGCGTACGCCGAGACCGGCTCGATGCCGGCCGCCCGGGAACGCTACGAGCAGGCGGTCGCGCTGGCGCAGGCGAACGGCTCGACCCGCCGGCTGCTGATGGCGCTGAACAACTACGCGTACGCCGAGTACGACTGCGGCGAGCCGGAACTGTCCCGGGCCGTGCTGGCCAGGCTGCGCAGCGCCGGCGGCACACTGGACTTCTCCACCCTGGACACGGTGGCCCGGGTGGAGTCGCTGCTGGGCGAGCACCGCGCGGCCGAGACGGCGGCCCGGGAGGCGCTGCGGGCGTACGACACCGGCAGCGCGGACGAGGCGGACGCCCTGGCCGACCTGCTGCTCACGCTGGCGTTCGTGCAGCGCCGGGCCGGTGACCGGACGGCCGCGCAGGGATCGCTGGACAAGGTCCGGGAGCTGTGCGCGGAGCGGAGCCTGGTCCTGGTCGGGGTGCAGGCGCGGCTCGAGCAGGCCGAGCTGCACGCCGACGGCGGGGACTTCGAGCGGGCCTACCACGCGCTGCGCGACTTCCAGGACGCGCAGGAGCGGCTGCGGTCGGCGCAGCGGGACGCGCAGGCCCGCAACCGGCAGGCGCTGTTCGAGGTGGCCGAGGCCCGGCGGCAGGCCGAGTGGTTCCGCGAGCAGGCGTACCGGGATCCGCTGACCGGGCTGCGCAACCGCCGTTACGTGGACGAGCACCTGCCGCCGCTGCTGCGCCGGGCCGCCGCGGAGGGCTCCCCGGTGACCGTGGCGATGCTCGACCTGGACCACTTCAAACGGATCAACGACACGCTGTCGCACGAGGCCGGGGACCGCGTGCTGGTCGCGGTGGCCGGTCTGCTGGCGGGCTTCCATCCCGGGGTACGGGACGCGGCCGGCTTCGCGGCGCGCCTCGGTGGCGAGGAGTTCCTGCTGGTGGTGACCGGGGTGGGGGTGGCCGAGGCGGCGTTCCGGCTGGACGAGCTGCGGCAGGCGGTCGGCGGGCACCCGTGGCGGCCGGTCACCGGGGAGCTGCCGGTGACGGTCAGCGTGGGTGTCTCGGCGACGGTCACCGAGATCACCCAGGTGGCCCTGCTGGCCCGCGCCGACGCGGCCCTCTACCAGGCCAAGCACGACGGCCGGGACCGGCTGTGCCTGGACCCGGACGTCTCGGTCCCGCAGCGCCGCCGGGTCCGCGACCTGATCTAGGGGTCCCGCAGCGCCGCCGGGTCCGCGATCTGATCTAGGCCAAGCCGCCCGTCACGCGGCCGTGTGATGCTCCTCGGCGGACTCGATCCGGTTGCGGCCGCCGGCCTTCGCGCGGTAGAGCGCGTCGTCGGCCCGTTGCAGCAGCTCCTCCGAGGTCTCCTCGCCGTCCCACACCGCCAGCCCGGCCGAGAACGTCTGCTCCTGCGGGGTCACCGCCAGCATCCGGCCCAGCACCGCGTGGCCCTCCGCGCCGTCCGCGCCGGGCAGCAGCACCACGAACTCCTCGCCGCCGAACCGGGCGATCAGGTCCACGTCGCGCAGCGTGCCGTGCCAGGCCGCGCTGGCCGCCTTGAGCAGCCGGTCCCCGGCCGGGTGACCGTACGTGTCGTTGAACAGCTTGAAGCGGTCCAGGTCGACGATCCCGACGGCGATCACCTGCTGGTCGCGGCGGGCGCGTTCCAGGGCGCGGGGCAGCTCGTCGTTCCAGGCCCGGCGGTTCGGCAGCCCGGTCAGCTCGTCCGAGCGGGCCAGCGCCCGGACCTGGCTGGCCTGCCGCTCCACCTCCCGGACCAGCCCGGACATCCGCGCCACCACCAGCAGGAACACCGAGGTGGAGCAGAGCACGATGCTCCAGCCGTTGACCACGTGACCGGCCTGGACCTGGCTCGCGAGCAGGGCCGGCGCGATCAGGGCGGCGCCGGTGAGCAGGACCAGCAGCCCGGGGCCGAGCCGGGCGCCCGGCTGGTCCTGCGCGGTCCGGCCCAGGCGGGCCGCGTCCGGGTCGAGCGCGGCGACCGCGAACAGCACGAACGACGTCAGGAACACCGATTCGAGGACCCGGCCGAGCCAGGGCAGTTCGGCCAGGATGGGTTCGGCGCCACCCAGGTTGTCCAGCACCACCCACGAGCTGTCGCCGATCAGCAGCACGCCCAGCGCGGCGGCCATCGTCCAGAGCGCCGTGCCGCGGCCGCCCCCGCCGCGCAGCAGCCGCGCCATCAGGGCGATCAGCAGCAGGTCACCGAGCGGGTAGGCGGCCTGGGTGGCGTGCGCCAGCCGGTCCATCTGCGACCCGATGTGCACCGGCTCGATCACGTAGACCCAGGCGAGCAGGCCGACCCCGGTGGTGATGGTGGCCGCGTCGATCACCGCGGTCCAGTTGCGCCACTCGTCGCGGCGGCGGATCAGCAGGGCGATCCCGGCGGCGCAGGCCGGGTAGAGCCCGAGGAAGAACGGGTCGGCCGGGGTGGGCAGCGAGACCAGGCCCCAGACGTCCTGGGCGACCCGGGCCACCCCGATGCCGGTGGCGTTGCAGAACACGCCGGCGGCGAAGAACCACCACGGCGTACGGTCGCGGCGCGACAGCCGGCGCGCGCCGAGCAGGATCGCGGCGGCGGCGGACCAGCCGACACCGACCTGCCAGCCGGCCGACCACCAGCCGGTGTCCGGCAGGAACTGGTAGGCCACGATCGCGACGGCAGCCAGCAGGGCGAACCGCCCCCGGGTGATGCTCACCGGTCCAGCAGACGGCATGGGAGTTGCAGCCCGGGCGTAATCCGATGCGCGTTCCGGAGCGCCGGGTCGTCATGCGGCTACCGGGGGTGACCGCAACCACCCGCGGACGTCGCCCCGGAGGGCTTCGCGTCCTGGACGCGTAGCGGCCAGCGAAGCCCGCAGGGGTCCCGGCGGGAGCGACGGTCCGCACCACAGCGGACGCACGACATCCTGAATGTGATCCTGGTCGTGCTACGTCGTGATGATCAGGTACAGCCAGCCGGCCACGAGCAGGCCGAGCACCGTGGCCATCAGCCAGGTCGGGACGATGTGCCGGCCGCGGCGGGCCTGCTGGACGCCGTAGCGGATGCGTTCCCGGCGGCGGTCGGCACGGTTCGGGCGGGCGCCGCTCTCGGGGCCGGGCGGGCCGGACTGGTCAGGGTGGGTCGATGTCATAGCCCGGCCAGCGTAGCTCTCACCGGCCGCCGGACGATCAGCCGGTCGGGGCCCGCCGACGAGATGATCGGCGGGCCACTCCCGTCACATGCTGGCGATCAGGCGTTCCACCCGCTCGTCGTAGGCGCGGAACGGGTCCTTGCAGAGGACCGTGCGCTGCGCCTGGTCGTTGAGCTTCAGGTGCACCCAGTCGACGGTGAAGTCGCGGCGCTTCTCCTGGGCGTGCTTGATGAACTCGCCGCGCAGCCGCGCCCGCGTGGTCTGCGGCGGGGTCTCCTTGGCCTCGTAGATCTGCAGGTCGTTCGCGATCCGGTCGACCTGCTTGCGCTTCTCCATCAGCGCGTAGAGGCCGCGGCCGCGGCGGACGTCGTGGTAGGCCAGGTCCAGCTGGGCGACCCGCGGGTGCGACATCGGGATGTCGTGTTTCGCCTGGTAGCGCTCGATCAGCTTGTACTTCGACACCCAGTCGATCTCCCGGGAGACCGCGTCCAGGTTGCCGGACTCGACCGCGTTGAGCACCCGGCCCCACAGCTCGACGACCCGCTTGGCGACCGGGTCACCGCCGCGGCGCTCGACGAACTCGGTGGCCTTCGAGAGGTACTCCTGCTGGATCTCCAGCGCGGAGACCTCCTTGTTGTTCGCCAGGCGGATCTTGCGGCGCCCGGTGATGTCGTGGCTGACCTCGCGGATCGCCCGGATCGGGTTCTCCAGGGTCAGGTCGCGCATCACCACGCCCGCCTCGATCATCCGCAGCACGATGTCGGCGGCGCCGACCTTGAGCAGCGTGGTGACCTCGTTCATGTTCGAGTCGCCGACGATCACGTGCAGGCGGCGGTACCGCTCGGCGTCGGCGTGCGGCTCGTCGCGGGTGTTGATGATCGGGCGGCTGCGGGTGGTCGCGCTGGAGACGCCCTCCCAGATGTGCTCGGCACGCTGCGAGAGGCAGAAGACCGCGCCGCGCGGGGTCTGCAGCACCTTGCCGGCCCCGCAGATGAGTTGCCGGGTCACCAGGAACGGGATGAGCACGTCGGCCAGGCGGCCGAACTCACCGTGGCGACTGACCAGGTAGTTCTCGTGGCAGCCGTAGGAGTTGCCGGCGGAGTCGGTGTTGTTCTTGAAGAGGTAGATCTCGCCCGCGATGCCCTCGTCGTGCAGACGCTTCTCCGCGTCGACGAGCAGGCCCTCCAGGATCCGCTCGCCGGCCCGGTCGTGGGCGACCAGGTCGGTGACCGAGTCACATTCGGGGGTGGCGTACTCCGGGTGGGAGCCGACATCGAGGTAGAGGCGGGCGCCGTTGCGGAGGAACACATTGCTGCTGCGTCCCCAGGACACCACTCGGCGGAACAGGTAGCGGGCCACCTCGTCCGGGGACAGCCGCCGCTGGCCCTTATAGGTACACGTGACTCCGTACTCGGTCTCGAGGCCGAAAATTCGCCGTTCCATGACGAAACACTAGCCGCATCCGAGTCGCATTGGCAGCCACCACGGGGCCTCAGTAATCGGGCCCGGCATCACGGGTGGTACGCGCGGGCACACCGATAGCCACGATCGAGACCCGCGGACGTCAGCGGTTCCCTGCCGGGCGAAACGGCGGTGGGCGCGGCTTTTGCGGCCGCGCCCGTCGCCTGAATCGTTACTCGGTGTCCTCCGAGGCGGCCGACTCGGTCGGCTTGCTGTCGCCGTGCGCGGGCGGTGCCGCGTCGGTCTCGCCGAGGTCGGCCTCGGGCACCTGCTCGTGCCCGAGCAGCGTGGTCAGCACCGAGTCGGCGAGCCGCCGGAACGTCCGCCCGGTGCGCCGCCGGTCCAGCACCGCGACCTCGAGCGAGGAGGCCTCGAGGGTGCGGGTCTGCCCGTTCTCCCCGCCGACGCTGCCCAGGGCCTCGGCGGCCAGGGCGAGCGCGGTGGGCAGGTCGGCGTTGACGTCGTGCCGTTCCTTCAGCACCGTGGAGATCGCCTCGGCCTGCCCGCCCATGGCCATGAAGCCGGGCTCGTCGAGCGCCGAGCCGTCGTACATGATCCGGTAGAGCTCGTCCTGCTCCGGGGCCGCGCCGACCTGCGCGATGCAGATCTCCACCTCGTACGGCTTCTGCGTCTCCGAGAAGATCGCGCCGAGCGTCTGGGTGTACGCGTTCGCCAGCGCCCGCCCGGTGACGTCGCGCCGGTCGTAGGTCAGACCGGTCATGTCCGCCATCCGCACGCCGGCCCGGCGCAGGTTCTCGAACTCGTTGTACCGGCCGACCGCGGCGAACGCGATCCGGTCGTAGATCTCGCTGATCTTGCGAAGGGTGGTGATGTTCTCGGCGACCAGCAGGATGCCGCCCTCGTAGGAGAGCACCACGGCCGAGCGGCCGCGGGCGATGCCCTTGCGGGCGTACTCCGAGCGGTCCCGCTGGACCTGCTCGGGCGATGCGTAGAACTGCATGGCCACGGGTGGCTACTCCTTCTCGTCCGTAGAGCGGATCAACCGCCCGGGTTCTCCATGCGTCCGGTGACGACCTGCTCGGCCACCGCACCGATCTCCGCGTCGCTGAGCCGGGTGGTGCCGTTCGCGGTCGCCGACATGACCACCGGGAAGATCTTGCGGATCAGGTCGGGGCCACCGGTGGCGGTGTCGTCGTCCGCGGCGTCGTAGAGCGCCTCGACCGCGAGCCGGACCGCGTCCTCGGTGCTCACGCCCACGCGGTACTTCTTCTTCAGCGCGGACTTGGCGAACAGCGAGCCGGAGCCGATCGCCTCGTAGCCGGTCTCCTCGTAGAGGCCACCGGCCACGTCGAAGCTGAAGATCCGGCCGGGGGCGATCCCGTCGGCCGGGGCGAGGTCGAAGCCGGCGAACAGCGGGACCACGGCCAGGCCCTGCATGGCCGCGCCCAGGTTGCCGCGGACCATCGAGGCCAGCCGGTTCGCCTTACCGTCGAGCGAGAGCATGGCGCCCTCGGTCTTCTCGTAGTGCTCCAGCTCGACCTGGAACAACCGGATCAGCTCGATGCCGATGCCGGCCGTCCCGGCGATGCCGATCAGGGAGTAGGCATCCGCGGGGTGGACTTTCTTGATGTCCCGGCTGGCGATCAGGTTGCCCATGGTCGCCCGGCGGTCACCGGCCATCACGACGCCCTCGGCCGTCGCGATGGCGACGATCGTGGTGCCGTGCGGCGCGACGTCGCCGGCCGACAGGCCCGGCGGCAACGGGCGCCGGCCGGGCAACAGCTCCGGGGCGGCCGCGCTCAGGAATTGCACGAAGGAGGACGTCCCCGTGTTCAGAAAGATATCCGGTAGCCGCCCGGATGGATCAAAACCCGTCGCCACGTGGTTCCTTTCAAATGCGTCATCGCCGCGGCGCGGAAGACTGCCGCATGCGGGTTACAGCACCTTATCGCGATCTTGGATGTCGTCCGCAATGCTGCAACGGGCGCCCTCGCAGGCGCCCGGCAGGGTGTGGCTAAACGGACACAACCGTCACTGGCCGCCCTTTTGGACATAGCCCCTGACGAATTCTTCCGCGTTCTCCTCGAGCACGGAGTCGATCTCGTCCAGCAGATCGTCGACGTCCTCGGTGATCTCCGCGTGCCGTTCGGCTACCTCGGGGTTGGCCTCAACGGTGACGTCCTCGATCTCCTGATCGCCAGAGCTCCGATTGCTCTGCGACTGACCACCTGTGTCGCGGGTTGCCATGGATGTCCCCCTTCAATGCCGGCCAACTGCGTAAGCCACCCGAAGTCCTGCAACATCGGGTACGAAAAACCTACCTCGCCCCTGTGACGAAACGCGCCGCCGCAACGGGTGTTTTATTACCGACTCGTGATCACCTCGAGCAGGTCCTTCGCACTCTCACAGGTGTCGAAGAGCCCGCCGACGTGCTTCTTGGTGCCACGCTCCGGTTCCATCATCGGCACCCGGACCAGCGACTCCCGGCCGATATCGAAGATCACCGAGTCCCAGCTGGCCGCGACCACCTCGGAGGCGTACTGCGCCAGGCAGCGGCCGCGGAAGTAGGCCCGGGTGTCCTCCGGCGGCTCGTACATGGCGCGCTGGGTGTCGTCCGGGTCGAGCAGGGTCTGCATCGAACCCCGGGCCACCAGGCGGTGGTAGAGGCCCTTCTCCGGCCGGACGTCGGCGTACTGCAGGTCGACGAGCTGCAGTTTCGGCGAGGACCAGGTCAGGCTCTCGCGGTCCCGGTACCCCTCCAGCAGGCGCAGCTTGGCCACCCAGTCCAGCTGGTCGGAGAGCAGCATCGGGTCGCGGCCGAGCTTGTCGAGCACGTCCTCCCAGCGCTGCAGCACGTCGACGGTCTGCTCGTCGGCGTCGTCGCCGTAGCGCTCCTGGACGAACGCGTGGGCCCGCTCGTAATACGCCCACTGCAGGTCCAGCGCGGTGAGCTTGCGGCCGTCACGCAGCCGCATCAGGTGCTTGAGCGACGGGTCGTGGCTGACCGCCTTGAGCTCGCTGACCGGGTCGGCGATGCCCAGCTCGCCGGTGAACACCTTCTCCTCGATCATGTTGAGCACCAGCGCGGTGGTGCCCATCTTGAGGTAGGAGGCGATCTCCGACAGGTTCGCGTCGCCGATGATCACGTGCAGGCGGCGGTACTTGTCGGCGTCGGCGTGCGGCTCGTCGCGGGTGTTGATGATCGGGCGCTTGAGCGTGGTCTCCAGGCCGACCTCGACCTCGAAGAAGTCGGCGCGCGACGACATCTGGAAGCCCGAGCCGCTGCCGTCCTGGCCCAGACCGACCCGGCCGACCCCGGTGAAGATCGTCCGGGTGACGAAGAACGGGGTCAGGTGCGAGACGATGTCGGCGAACGCGGTCTGCCGGCGCATCAGGTAGTTCTCGTGCGACCCGTACGACGCGCCCTTGTTGTCGGTGTTGTTCTTGTAGAGCTGGATCCGGTGCGCGCCGGGGATGGTGGCGGCCCGCCGGGACGCCTCGGCCATCACCCGCTCGCCGGCCTTGTCCCACTTGACCACGTCGAGCGGGTTGGTGCACTCGGGAGTGCTGTACTCCGGGTGCGCGTGGTCCACGTAGAGCCGCGCGCCGTTGGTCAGTATCACGTTGGCCAGGCCCAGATCCTCGTCGGCCAGGGCCTCGGCCGGATCGTAGGCGGCGCCGGAATAGGTGAACCCGCGCGCGTCGCGCAGCGGGGACTCCTCCTCGTAGTCCCAGCGGGCCCGGCCGTTCCGGTTGAGCTCCGGACGGGCGCCGTAGGCGTTGACCACCTGGGAGGACGTGACCATCGGGTTGGCGCCGGGCTGGCCGGGCACCGAAATACCGTACTCGACCTCGGTGCCCATAATCCGTCGAACGCTCATGCGACCACCCTGTCCGCCACGAAGCTACGCCTGCTCATGAATCGAGACTAGACGCTCTCACGTTGCATTCCGAAGCTGCCCGTGCGCGGAATGCCACCTTCCGTGGTCGTGTCGATCATCGGAGTGTCCGGGCCGAACCGGGTGTCCAGGTGTCGCTGCACCCGTCGGCCCAGCGCCTGCCCGGGACGTTCGACGAGGTGGTGGGCGGTCCAGGCGACCACCAGGGTGCCCGCGACGAACACGCCGCCGATCGCCGCCGGGTGACCGGGCAGCAGCCGGGACGCCACCACGAGCACCGGCATGTGCAAGAGGTAGACCGGAAAACTCACCACGCCGAGCCAGGTCAGGAAGCTCGGCGCGGCCCGGTTCCGGAGCAGGAAGGCGATCGCGAAGGTGGTGGCGACGGCGGCCGCGACCGTACCGTTGCGCAGCAGCGAGGTCCCGTCCCGCAGCCACTGGTCGATCCCGGTCGTGACCAGCACCAGGGTCAGCGCGGCCGCGGCGCCCGGGCGGCCGATCTGCCCGTGCTGCACGCGGTACACGACCGTGCCGGCGAACATCACCGCCAGCAGCAGCACCGCGCCGCTGGAGCTGCCGGCGCTCGCCCACTTCGTCGGCTGGCCGTTGAGCAGCGGCAGCAGCACCATCGCCACCCCGGCCACGCCGACGATCACCACCGACGAGCGACGACCCCGGAGGTACGCCAGCAGGCTGCCGGCCAGCACCAGCACGAGCAGCCCGGCGGCGATCCGGCGCTGGTGGAAGCCACCGGTCAGCAGGCCGGCCGGCAGGTACCCGCCGAGCACCAGCACGATCAGCGCCAGCCCGGCGGCCCACCACGCGCTGTCCCGGTGCCGCCGCCACGCGAACAGACCCGCCACGATCAGGTAGAACACCATCTCGTACGAGAGTGTCCAGAACGGACGCACCACCCCGCGCAGCCCGAGCAGGTCGGTCAGCATGGTGGCGTGCCCGAGCGCCGACGCGACGGTCTCGTCGTGCACGGTGGCGTGCAGCCGCTGCCAGCCGCACGCCGCCAGGAGCAGCCCGATCCCGACGGCCAGCAGGTACGCCGGGTAGATCCGGAACACCCGGCCGACCCAGAACCGGCGCAGCGACCCGTGCCGTTCCAGCGACATCGGGATGACGTACCCGCTGACCAGGAAGAACAGCAGGACGCCGTACCGGCCGAGGTCGAAGTGCCGGAAGACCGCCATGTGCCGGTCCTGCCCGATCAGCACGGGACTGAGGTGGAACAGGGCGACCACCGCGGCGGCGTAACCCCGGAGCGCGTCGAGCCAGGTCAGGCGGTTTCGGATCACAACCGGTCAAACGAGGACCACCCCGGCGGGCAACGTCAGGTCGCCGCCGGGACCGGTGCCGTGCTCTCCGTCCGGGGCGCGGGCACCGCCGGGCTCGCCGGGGGCCGGCGCCACTGCTCCGGGCCGAGCCGGGCGTCCAGGTAGCGCTGTACCCGCCGGCCGAGCTGCTGACCGGGCAGTTCGACGTACCGATAGGACAGCCACGCCGCGCCGAGCGCGACCGCGAGAATCAGGACGACCGTGCCGGCCCGTCCCGGCAGACTGTCCAGCGCCGTGTCCGGCAGCACGTTCACGACCGCGTTCACCGCGAGCTTGTGCAGCAGGTAGAGCGAGTAGCTGACCGCGCCGAGCCAGGTCATCACGTGCGGCACCGGCCGGTGCCGCACCGCGAACGCGATGCCGAAGGCGACCGCGACTGCCACCGCGGTGGTGCACCATTTGTACAATTCGAACCGTCCACCGACCTGCAGCCAGGTGTTCAGCCCGACGCCGACGGTGATCGCCGTGAGCAGCGGGAACGCCACCCATCGGCTGATCTGCCCGTGCTGGGTGCGGTAGATGACGGTGCCGGCGAACATCACCGCGAGCATGAAGGCGGCCTGCCACGACGAGTTCGTCGAGGCGCCCTTCGACGGGTGGCCGTTGAGCAGCGGCAGCGCCACGAAGCAGAGCCCGGCCAGACCGGCCGCCAGGACCGCCCAGCGCAGCCCGGAGAGGTACGCCACCAGGCTCGCGCCGACCAGCAGGGCCAGCACCAGGGCCAGCATCCGGTGGTCCGCCAGGCCGGCCCCGAACAGGTTCTTCGGCAGCGCCGTGCCGACCAGCACCGACACGAGCAGCAGCCCGGCCGCCCACAGGGCGCTGAGCCGGTGCAGACCCCAGACGAACAGGCCGACCACGACCAGGTAGAACGTCATCTCGTAGGACAGCGTCCAGAACGGCCGGAGCAGGCCACGCCCGCCGACGAACTCCTGCAGCATGGTGGCGTGCCCGAGCACCCCGGTGACCGTCTCCCGGCGCAGCGCGCCCGGCACGGTGGTCATCCCGGCCAGCACGAATCCGGCGAAGACCACGATGCTCAGCAGGTACGCCGGGTAGATCCGGAACACCCGGCCGACCCAGAACCGTCGCGGTGAGCCGTGCCGCTCCAGCGACATCGGGATGACGTAGCCACTGACCAGGAAGAACAGCAGGACGCCGAACTTGCCCATGTCGAAGTAGTGGCCGAGGACCGCGTGGTTCTCCGCGCCGATCGCGTACGGGCTGACGTGGAACAGCACGACGACGAGGGCAGCGAAACCACGGAGAGCGTCCAACCAGCCCAGACGCAGCGCCGCAGGGGGAGTGTTCACCGGCGCGTTCATGATCGTTGAAGTCATAGCCGACACACAGTAACCGGGGGCGGGCGAATACTCGCCCGCCCCCGCCGATCACTTTCTGACTACAAAATGACCGTTACAGATACTGGCCGGTGTTGCTCGCGGTCTCGATCGACCGTCCGGCCTCCGCGCCCTTGCCGCCGGAGACGAGCGTGCGGATGTAGACGATCCGCTCGCCCTTCTTGCCGGAGATGCGGGCCCAGTCGTCCGGGTTGGTGGTGTTCGGCAGGTCCTCGTTCTCCCGGAACTCGTCGACGCAGCTGTCCAGCAGGTGCTGGAGTCGCAGGCCCTTCGTCCCGGAGGTGAGGAACTCCTTGATCGCCATCTTCTTGCCGCGGTCCACGATGTTCTGGATCATCGCGCCGGAGTTGAAGTCCTTGAAGTACAGGACCTCCTTGTCACCGTTGGCATAGGTGACCTCGAGGAAGCGGTTCTCCTCGGTCTCCGTGTACATCCGCAGCACGGTCGCCTCGATCATCGCGGCGACGGTCGCAGCCCGGTTGCTGTCGTGCTCCTTGAGGTCGTCCTCACTGAGCGGCAGCTCCGCCAGGATGTACTTGGCGAAGATGTCCTTCGCCGCCTCGGCGTCCGGACGCTCGATCTTGATCTTCACATCGAGACGGCCGGGGCGCAGGATCGCCGGGTCGATCATGTCTTCCCGGTTCGACGCGCCGATGACGATCACGTTCTCCAAGCCCTCGACACCGTCGATCTCGCTGAGCAACTGGGGAACGATGGTGTTCTCCACGTCGCTGGAGACGCCGGAACCACGAGTCCGGAAGATCGAGTCCATCTCGTCGAAGAACACGATCACCGGGGTGCCCTCGCTGGCCTTCTCCCGGGCCCGCTGGAAGACCAGGCGGATGTGCCGCTCGGTCTCACCCACGTACTTGTTCAGCAGCTCCGGGCCCTTGATGTTGAGGAAGTAGCTGGTGTGCTTCTCCTCGCCACGCCGCTCGGCGATCTTCTTGGCCAACGAGTTGGCCACCGCCTTCGCGATCAGGGTCTTGCCGCAGCCGGGCGGGCCGTAGAGCAGGATGCCCTTCGGCGGGCGCAGCTGGTGCTCCCGGAACAGATCGGCGTGCAGGAAGGGCAGCTCCACCGCGTCGCGGATCTGCTCGATCTGCGAGTGCAGGCCACCGATGTCGGAGTAGTCGACGTCGGGGACCTCCTCCAGGACGAGCTCCTCGACCTCACTCTTCGGGATCCGCTCGTACGCGTACGCCGAACGGGGCTCGATCATGAGCGAGTCACCGGCGCGCAACTTGGCGACCTCGAGCGAGTCGGCGAGGAAGACGATCCGTTCCTCGTCGGCGTGCGAGACCACCAGCGCCCGGTCGCGGACGCCACCGGACGGGTTGTCCAGGACCTCCTTGAGCAGGACGACCTCGCCGGTGCGTTCGAACCCGAACGCGTCGACGACGTTGAGCGCGTCGTTCAGCAGGACCTCCTGGCCCCGCTGCAACTCGTCGGTCGCGAGCGACGGCGAGACCGCCACCCGCAACTTACGGCCGCCGGTGAACACGTCCACCGTGCCGTCCTCGTGGGCCGACAGGAACACGCCGTAGCCGCTGGGCGGCTGGGCGAGCCGGTCAATCTCTTCCTTGAGAGTGACGATCTGAGCTCGGGCTTCCTTGAGGGTCGCCACGAGCCGCTCGTTGTTCTCGGTCACTCGGGAGAGCTGCGCCTGCGTTGCCGCGAGCCGTTCCTCGAGCTGCCGGACGTGTCGGGGGCTCTCGGTCAACTTCCTCCGCACCAGAGCGAGTTCCTCTTGCAGGAACGCGACCTGACTTGAGAGATCGTTGGCTTCCTTCTCCCATCGTGCGGCGCGGGAGTCCGCTTCGTCGCTACGTGCCACGTCCCACCTCCCCGGGGGGCTCGAACGTTATGGCTCAACACTAGCTGTTGCGGAGCGGATTTCATCCCATGCAACACCCTCGTCACCGACTCTTGATCGATTGGTGCGACCACCCATGAGCCGGTCGGCCAGGGTTCGGGTACGTTTCCGGGCAACCAGTTGTGGGAGGTAGGAGTGTCAGCAGACACTGATGAGCTGCAGGTCTGGATCGATCAGGACTTGTGCACCGGTGACGGACTCTGCGTCCAATACGCTCCGGAGGTCTTCGAGCTGGACATCGACGGCCTGGCGTATGTCAAAGACGACACCGGTGAGTTGTTGCAAACCACGGGCGTGCGGGCCGGCGTTCCGCGCCATTTGCTTCTCGAAGTCATCGACTCCGCGAAGGAATGCCCGGGTGATTGCATCCACGTCGTCCGCACCACGGACGACGTGGAAGTCGCCGGCCCTGAGGCGGTGTAAAGCACATCGCCGCCGATGAATGAAAGTGAATGATTCTCAGAGGGTGGGGCGGCCCACGAGGGACGCCACCACCCGGGAGAATTCCTCCAACCGGGCGATCTGACCCGGCCCTCCGTCGTCCAGGGTCTTGCCGAACCGCAGCGCGTCGTGCCGCAGCGGGGCCCGGCCGTCGTCCTCGGCCAGCCCGGGCGGCGGCACCGCGTCGTCCACCGAGCTGAGCAGCAGGTAGACGTCGATGCTGTCGACCCGGGCCTGCCCGGTGGTGGTCCGGGTGAGCCGCCGCCGGCAGCCCACCTCGGTGATCGTGGACAACGGCACCACCCGCAGCGACGAGGTCATCGAGCCGACCGGCCCGTCGCCGGGCGCCACGTCCTCACCGTGCCAGAGCACCAGCCGGCTGCCGTCGCAGACGACGACCTCCTGCCAGACCCCGTTCACCTCGTTGACGAAGCGTTCCAGCGTGAAACAGAGCACCGAGGCCCCGCGCAGCACCCCGAACAGCGCTTCCAGAGCCACCTCGGGGTCGCGCAGGTAGGCCCGTGCCGCCGAGTCCAGATCGGGATAGGGCGACCAGTCCGGGAACACCGCCGGCATCTCGTTGCTGCCACCGAACGGCGGAGAACTCATCGCGCCCACTCCCCTGTCCTCCCATCGACGTCCTCGGAGGAAGTTACCGGACTCGGCGAGCCCGGTCACTCCCCGGAGGTGTCGTCCTGATCCACGCCTGCCACTGCCTGCGGTTCCTCGTCCGCCTTCGCCGCCTCGCGCTCGGCGGTCGCGGCGAGCGCGGCCTGCGCGGCCCGCTTCAGCTGGTACGCCTCGGCGCCCTTGCTCGGCTTGCGGCGCCGCACCGGCGCGGTGACACCGGGTGCCAGCTTGCGCGACGACACCAGGAACGCGGTGTGCGCGATCATCCGGTGGTCCGGGCGGACCGCCAGGCCGTCGGCGTGCCAGTCCCGGATCAGCGACTCCCAGGCCCGCGGCTCGGTCCAGCCACCGCGCTCGCGCAGCGCCTCGACCAGCTCGGACAGCTGCGGCGTGGTGGCCACGTAGCCGAGGAACACGCCGCCGGGGATCAGCGAGCGCTCGACCATCGCGAGCGCCTCCCACGGGGTCAGCATGTCCAGCACGATCCGGTCGAAGCCGGTGATGTCGTTGTCCGCGACGTCGCCGTCGTGCAGGTGCCAGGCCGGGTGCGGGCCGCCGAAGAACGCTTCCACGTTCTTGCGGGCGATCGCCGCGAAGTCCGGGCGCAGCTCGTAGCTGTGCACCTCGCCGCCGGCGCCGACCGCGCGCAGCAGCGAGCAGGTCAGCGCGCCGGAGCCGGCGCCGGCCTCGAGCACCTTGGCGCCCGGGAAGATGTCGCCCATCGCGACGATCTGGGCCGCGTCCTTCGGGTAGATCACCTGTGCGCCGCGCGGCATGCTCAGCACGTAGTCGCTGAGCAGCGGGCGCAGCGCCAGGTACTGGGTGCCGCTGGTCGCGGTGATCACACTGCCGTCCGGCAGGCCGATCAGCGCGTCGTGCTCCAGCGCGCCGCGGTGCGTGTGGAACGCCTTGCCGGGCTCGAGCACGATCGTGTGCATCCGGCCCTTCGGGTCGGTGAGCTGGACGCGGTCACCCGTACGGAACGGGCCGC
This sequence comes from Actinoplanes awajinensis subsp. mycoplanecinus, assembly GCF_001509495.1. NCBI lineage: Bacteria > Bacillati > Actinomycetota > Actinomycetes > Micromonosporales > Micromonosporaceae > Actinoplanes > Actinoplanes awajinensis. The sequence goes on from NZ_LLZH01000293.1 coordinate 69,604, forward strand.
CGTGTGCCGGCACCTGCTCGTCGACGGCAGCGGTGTCGGGGATCGTGGTCAATGACTCTCTCTCAGTTCAGGTCCGTTGCGCCCGTCGCGGTTCGAGGACGGCCGCGACGTCGGCGACCCGCAGGACGCCGATGACATCCTCGCCTGCCGTCACCAGGTACTGCGCACCCGGGTGGGCCTGCAGCGCGCGGACCACCTGTTCACCGGTGAGTCCCACCGGCAGGGTGGTCAGCGCGTCACGGGAGCGCGACACGCTGTCCACGCTCACCCAGGGCCGCCGGTCGACCGGCACGCGCTCGGCGGCGACCGGGTCGACCAGCGCGGTGAGGCTACCCGCCGAGTCGGCGACCGCGAGCACCACGTCCGGCCGGGGGTCCTCGGCCCGGCGCCGCTGCGCCTCACCGAGCGGCGTGCCGGCCGGCACCGACAGCAGCGGCCGGGCCAGCTCACCGAGGTCGATCAGCGGGAACCGCCCGGTCATCCGGCCGAGCCGGATCGACTGCCCGGCGCCGTGCCACAGGGTCAGCGTGACCAGCAGCACGAACACCATCCCGAACAGGGTGAGGATGCCCAGCTGGAACAGCAGCAGCACGACCACGGCGGTGCTGAAGGCGATCACCCGGCCGGCCCAGCCGGCCACCACCGTCGCCCGGTTGCGGTCCTTGAACAGCGCCCACAGCCCGGCACGCAGCGCCCGCCCGCCGTCCAGCGGGAGCCCGGGCAGCACGTTGAAGACCGCCACCAGCACGTTGCTGACCGCCAGCTGGAACGCGATCTGCCCGGGCACGGTGTCCTCCGGCAGCGCCAGCGCCGCACCGGTGGCCACCCCGCCGAGCAGCAGCGACACCGCCGGACCGGCCAGCGAGACCAGCGCGTCGACCCGCGGGGTCGGCGCGTCCCGATCCATTTCGGTCCAGCCGCTGAGCAGCTCCAGGGTGATCCGCCGCACGCCGATGCCGTGGCGCCGGGCGATCAGCGCGTGGCCCAGCTCGTGCAGCAGCACCGAGCCGAGCAGGCACACCACGAACCCGAGGCCGACCAGGTAGGCCCAGGGCTGCCCGAGACCCAGCTCGGCCTGCGCGTAGTTGCCGTAGACCACCGTGACCAGCGCCGCGAGCAGTAGCATCGAGGCGTTCGCGTGCACCGGGATGCCCAGCACGTGACCCACCGGCCGGCCGCCGCCGGGCGCCGGGGGCCGCTGCGTCGCACTGTCGTCCATCCGGTGAATGCTACGGATCCCGCGCCTGTCGTGTGGATCACGATGCCGGCGTCCACCGGGCGCCCAGTGGCGTGCGAGGTTTTCGTCGTACCTCTGGCCTAGCCTGGCTGGCATGACGGCACAGACGGTGTTCCCTCCCCCACAGCCCGGCCCCGGCGGTCCGGGCCCCTCCCCCGCGACGTCGGCGGGGCGTCCGGGCCTGGGAGATCGGCCGGCCGGGCCGTCGCTGTCACCGTCACGGGCCGCCGATTTCAAGACCTGCCCGCTGCTGTTCCGCTTCCGCACCATCGACAAGCTGCCCGAGCAGCCCTCCGCCGACCAGGTCCGCGGCACGCTGGTGCACGCCGTCCTGGAGCGCCTGTTCGACCTGCCCGCCGCCGACCGGACCCCGCAGGCCGCGGCCGCCCTCGTCGCGCCGGAGTGGGATCGCCTGGTCGCCCACGACCCGCGCCTGGTCTCGCTGTTCGCCACCGAGCCCGCCCCACGCCCCTCCGCCGCTCCCGGCCCGCTGTCCACTTCCGGTCAGCCCACCTCCTCCCCTTCCGGCCCGCTGCCCACATCCGGTCCGCTGTCCTCCGGCACCGCCGCTTCCGGTACGCCTTCGTCAGCCCCCGCCGGTGAGCCCGCGGCTGTGTCGTCTCCCCTCGGCGATCCCGCGGCCGCGGTGGCTCCCGCGGCCGGGGCGGTGAGCGCCGGTGACGCGGCGGTCGTTGCGTCGCAGGGTGCCGCCACGGCTGTCCCGCCGCTGGTCCGTGACCCGGCGGCGGTCGCGGCGGAGGTGGACGCGACCGGGCAGCTCGCACTCGTCGACGCCCCGCCCGGCGCCGCCGAGGCCGCGCGGCTGGCCGCCTTCCTGTCCAGCGCCGGCGACCTGCTCCCGGGCTATTTCGCCGTCGAGGACCCGCAGCGCCTCGAGCCCGCCGAGCGGGAGACCCTGATCTCCACGATGATCGGCGACGAGCTGCTGATCCGCGGCTACATCGACCGCCTCGACATCTCCCCGGCCGGCGACCTGCGCGTGGTCGACTACAAGACCGGCGGCGCCCCGCGCGAGGCGTTCGAGGGCCGCGCCCTGTTCCAGCTGAAGTTCTACGCCCTGGTCCTCTGGCGCACCCGCGGCGTCGTCCCCCGCGTGCTGCGCCTGCTGTACCTCAAGGACGCCGAGATCCTCGACTACAGCCCGGAGGCCGACGAGCTGGAGCGTTTCGAGCGCACCCTGGTCGCCCTCTCCCAGGCCGTCGAACGCGCCAAGAGCACCCAGGACTTCCGCCCCAAACCCAGCCGCCTCTGCGGCTGGTGCAACCACCAGGCGTTCTGCCCCGAGTTCGGCGGCACCCCACCGCCGTTCCCCCAGTCACCCACCGCCGGCCTC